>DATANL010000326.1:0-3577 GCA_036266295.1 Pyrinomonadaceae bacterium
TGTGCGCGCCCCGCAGAAACCAGTTGAGGTGGCCCAAACGGGAGAAGCAAAAATCTATTCGGAAAAGCAGCTCCAGGATCAAATCAGAAAGGCTGTGGACGAGACGCGTGCCGAGCTGACGACCGAACGAAATCCATCCGGGCCAACCGTCGTTAACCAAGAGCAACCGCACAAGACAACGAAGCAAATCCAGGTCGCCGCCAATCAACCAAAGGTCGTCCGTCCGCGCGGCCTGAACCGGCAGGAGCGCGAACAACTGGCAGCCGATTTGCGGCTGACCATGCCTGCGGACGAAGATGACTTGCTAATCGCAATGCCCCAACAGGAGATGCCGAATCGATAATCGAGCCTCAAAGGTACCAATCATGAAACACGAAAAGATCAAGCCCCTATTCATCTGGATCGCAGTAATTCTGGTGTTCGGCTCGCTTGCCGTAACGAACGCCCAGACATCGCTACCAAATCAAAATGGACAGCAGCCGCCGCAAAATAACGTCGCCACTCAGCCGGCCCCGGCTCAAAACCTGCCGGCCGCTTTGGGTTTCACACCGCAACAGATCCAACAGTGGCGCGAAATCAATCGCGAATTTCGCAACCAGGAAATGAATGCCACCTTCAAATTGCGGCAGACGCGCATGGCGCTCAACGAAGCGATGGAATCGCAACCGACGAATGAAGAAATCATCAAGCAACGCGCGAAGGAGGTTGCGGACGCTCAATCTGCCGTCACTCAGCTCCAGGCCCTGCGCCAGGCACGAGTGCTGCAGATGCTGACGCCTGAGCAACGCGTCAAGCTGAAGGAGATCAGAGAACGCGCGCAAGCCATCAGACAGGACCGACAGGGCGCCAACGCATTGGCTCCTCGTCAACAAATGCGGCGCAATGCCAATGCACCCTTGTTGACCCCGGAGCAGCGTAAAGCGCTACGTCAACAACAGAAGAAAAACAAACCTTAGTCCATCACCCCAAGCGATAATTCACTGAACCGGCTGTCGTACTTGGCCGGTTCTTTTTTCTGAAGCGTGCTTGACGTAAACCTATCGTTCTGCGCATCATAAGCCGCTCTTTTGAAGAATTCAGCCGCACGTGAGCAATCTCGAACCGCCGGCGTATCTTAAGGCTGCGCCAGTCTCCCAAAAAGCCGGCGCCGACTTTCGGCAGCGTTTCGGAGTCATCTGAGTCTCGAATGAATTTAATCTTTCGGTTCTTATTTGAGCTTCAGGAAATGTCCTTGCTCGCGGCGCGGGCCACGACCGGACCTTTTCGCAAGCCTCGTTATCTTCCCGAAACTGTCTCGCAGATGGATTACATCGGCGTCGGTTCGCTGACGATCATCGTGCTCACCGGGTTTTTCACCGGCGGCGTTCTCACACTACAGACCTATCAAACGCTGGCCTCCTATGGCGCGGTCGATCAACTGGGATATCTGGTTTCGATTTCTTTGGTGCGCGAACTGGGGCCGGTGCTGACGGCGCTGATGGTCACGGGCCGGGTGGTCTCTGCGATTTCCGCCGAACTCGGTTCGATGGTGGTTTCGGAACAGATCGCCGCCATGCGCGCGCTGGGCACTGATCCCATTCGCAAGCTCGTGGCGCCGCGCCTCATGGCGCTGGTGATCACTTTGCCGTTGTTGACGTTGATTACCGACATAATGGGAATGGTTGGGGGCTGGACCGTATCGACTTTTCTGTTTGGCCTGCCGTCGTCGATGTTCGTTAACTCGGTGAGAGACGGAATCACTAGTGATGACATCATCGGCGGCATCATCAAGCCTTTGTTCTTCGCTTTTCTGATGGGTACAATCGCGTGTCACAAGGGCCTGAAGACAGAAGGCGGCACTGTCGGCGTGGGCCGTTCGACGACGTCCGCGGTGGTGATGGCTTCGATCATCGTGATCATCGCTGATTTCGTTTTGGCGCGCGCCCTGCAACTAATACTAGGTACACAGACATGATGACGCAGAGTTCAATCGATCGGACCATTGACAATCGCGTCAGCGATCTCGCGGCCGAATCAACCTTTCGCGAAATCGACGATACTCATCGGGCGATTCCGGCAATCGAGTTCCGCGACGTCACGATGATCTACGATGGCCGAAAGATCCTCGACGAACTCAGCTTCAAAGTGATGAAGGGTGAGACGAAGATCATCCTGGGCGGTTCAGGCTGCGGCAAGTCGACGACGATCAAGCTGGTGCTCGGCCTGCTCAAACCCGACGGCGGGCAAATTCTCGTCGACGGCGAAGACATCACCAACTACAACGAAACGCAGATGATGCGCGTGCGCAAGAAAATCGGCATGATCTTTCAGGAGGGCGCGCTCTTCGATTCGCTTTCGGTCTACGAGAATGTCGCGTTCAAGTTACATGAACAAGGTGTGCCGGAAGAAGAGGTGGAGGAAGAAGTTCGCCGCATGCTGCGGTTCGTAAATCTCGAAGACGCGATCGAAAAAATGCCGGCCGAGCTTTCCGGCGGCATGCGGCGGCGCGTCGGCATTGCCCGCGCGCTGGTCGGCGATCCGAAGATCGTGATGTTTGATGAACCGACGGCGGGTCTCGATCCGCCGACTGCGCGCACGATTTGCGAACTGGCGATGAAGCTGCGCGATCTGGAAGACGTCTCTTCGATCTTCGTCACGCACGAAATGAACAACCTCGAATATCTGACCTCGGAATATGCCGTGGTCGATGAAGCCGGCGAGGTCGTATTCGAAAAGGAAGGCGAAAAGCTTTGTCTCATCAACAGCAAGGTCCTGATGATGCGCGACGGCAAAATTATCTTCAGCGGCACGGACGAGACATTGCGCAAAGCCGAAGACCCGTACATTCACAAATTTCTGCGCGGACACTGAAGAGCAAGGATGAGGGATGAAGGATGAAGGATGAACCTTCGTTCGAAACCTGACTCCTGACATCGAGAAAGGAAACAGGACGAACGACCGAAGATTGAAGCGATGAACCGCGTCTGATTCATCCCTTTATCCTTCATCCTTCATCCTTGCATTTCAATGCCAAAATCAACCAGGAACATCGGACTGAGCGAATTGCGGGTGGGCCTGCTCGTGTTCATAGCCCTCACCGTGCTCGTCGTCCTTATTCTCAACGCGTCCGGCGAACTGAATCCGTTCAAGAGTCACCTGCACCTGCGCGCGCGGTTTGCCGACGCGAACGGCTTGCGCGAAGGCTCGGACGTGAAACTCGCCGGTGTGAAAATCGGCAAGGTTGATCGTATCCGGCTGCTCAGTCCCACCGAAGTCGGCACTGGTCCAAATCCGCAGAAGATTGAAGCCTTCCTGACAATTGACACGAGAATTGACGGCGTACCCGCAACCGATCGCATCCGCAGCGATTCAACGGCGCAACAGGCGGCGCCCAGCATCCTGGGCAGTGAGATGATCGTCAACATCACGCCCGGCACGCCGCTCGGACAACCGGTGACCGAGAATTTTCTATTGCCATCGACGCAGGGCAACACCATGAGTGATCTCGCCAACCAGGGCACCGAGTTGGCGCAGAAGCTCGGCAAGCTGTCAGATCAATTGAATGAAGTGGTGAAGAATGTTCGCGAAGGCAAAGGCA
>DATANL010000327.1:0-1515 GCA_036266295.1 Pyrinomonadaceae bacterium
CAGACAGTTAACAGCTTCAAATCGTTCTCTCTGTGTTCCTCCGTGTCCTCTGTGGTGAGGTTTTACTGGCGCGGGCGAACCGCGATGTAGGCGGTGTCGCCGCGCCGATTAATTAACAGCAGCACCGGCTTGCCGGCGCTCTTTTCAATTGCGGCGCGCAAATCGTCGGCAGATTTCACCGGTTGACGATTCACTTCCTGAATCACATCACCGCGTTGAATGCCGGCTTCGACCGCCGGACCTGATGGATCGACCGAAGTCACCACCACGCCGGTCGTACCCGGTTTCAGCTGCAGTTGCTGCGCCACGTCGGGCGTCAACGGCTCGACGCTGATGCCCAGCTTTCCTCCGCCGCCGCTGCGCGAAGGACCGTCTTCATTGTCGTTTTCTTCACGCGCCGCTTCTTCCGTGAATTCGCCAAGCGTGGCGCGGATTTTCTGTTCCTTGTTATCGCGCAACACGGTGAGCGTCACGTCAGAACCGGGGCCGTTGCTGGCGACGCGGTTGCGAAACGCGTTGGTGTCACTCACCGGCGAATCGTTGATGGCCGTGATCACATCTCCCTGGCGGAGAGCGGCGCGTTCAGCCGCGCTGCCCGCCCGCACCGAATTGACGATCACGCCTTTGGCTTCGGGCATGCCGAGACTCGCGGCGAGATCAGAGGTAACGCGCGTGACACTGATGCCCAGTTGTCCACGCCGTACCTTGCCGCTCTTCACCAGCTGGTCCATCACTGATTTCGCCATGTTCGATGGGATCGCGAAACCGATGCCGATGTTGCCACCGTTCTGCCCCGGCACGATTTGCGAATTAATCCCGATCAATTCACCCAAAGTGTTGATGAGCGCGCCGCCCGAATTGCCGTGATTGATGGGCGCATCAGTCTGCAGAAAATCTTCGAAGCTGCCCGAACCAGTGCCGCCGGTCGATCGACCCTTCGCGCTGATAATGCCCATCGTCACCGTCTGGCCAATGCCGAGCGGATTGCCGATCGCCAGCGCGACGTCGCCAACTCGCACTTTGTCCGAATCGCCTGGCGTCATGAACGTCAGGCCGCTGGCGTTCACCTTCAGCAGAGCGAGATCGCTCGGCGGATCGGAACCAATCAGTTTGGCCTCGAGCGTGCGGCCGTCGTTCATGTCAACCTTGATATTTTCCGCGCCGTCAACCACGTGATGGTTGGTCAGAATGTAGCCGTCGGCGCTGACGATTACGCCCGAACCGAGCGCCTGCTGCAGTTGCTCCTGCGGCTGTTGTTGGCCGCGATTACCGAACAGTCCGCGAAAGAACGGATCATCGGAAAACGGAAACTGTTGCGGCGTCCGCACCCGCCGATCGGCGCGAATGGTGATGACCGCCGGCGACACTTTGCTGATGACCTCAGCGTAAGAGTTCTGTGGCGCGGTGTCGGGCACCGGCGCGAAGCTGAGCGCCGGGTTTGAACCACCGCGCGCCTTACAAGCGGTGATGGCGGCAAGCGAAAGCAGAGCGATGACGCAAACTTTCACGGCTCGG
>DATANL010000328.1:0-6911 GCA_036266295.1 Pyrinomonadaceae bacterium
CCGGTCCCAGCGGAGGCGCCAGCGTTCGTGAAGCGGGTGCTGGGCCCAATGATCGCGGGCGAAGGCGATGGGCTGCCGGTCAGTGTGCTGCCCGGAGATGGCACCTACCCCTCCGGCACCTCCCAGTGGGAGAAGCGCAACATCGCGCAGGAAGTGCCGGTCTGGGAGCCGGACATCTGCATCGAGTGCGGCAAGTGCATGCTCGTCTGTCCGCACGCGACGATTCGCGCGAAGGTTTGTAAACAGGAAGACCTAACCAACGCGCCGGCGGGATTTAAGACCATGCCCGCGAAGTGGCGCGAACTTCCCGACCATCTCTACACGATTCAAGTTGCCGTCGAAGACTGCACGGGCTGCCAGCTGTGCGTCGAAGTTTGCCCCGCCAAGGACAAGAGCAATGTCTCGCGCAAAGCGCTCAACATGAAACCACAGTTGCCGCTGCGTGACAGCGAACGCGTGAACTGGGATTACTTTCTGCAGCTGCCCGAGATTCATCGCAACGGCAATCTGACTTTCAAGAACATCAAGGACATTCAACTGCTGCAACCGCTGTTCGAATTCTCCGGCGCCTGCTCCGGCTGCGGCGAGACGCCTTACATCAAGTTGATGACCCAGCTGTTCGGTGACCGCGCCATCATCGCGAACGCGACGGGCTGTTCGAGCATTTACGGCGGCAACCTGCCGACGACACCCTACACCATCAATCGCGAAGGCCGGGGGCCGGCCTGGAGCAATTCGCTCTTCGAAGACAACGCTGAGTTCGGATTGGGAATGCGTCTGTCATTCGATCATCAACAGGCTTACGCAAAGAATTTGGTGGAACGCCTCAGCCACACGCTGGGCGCCGAAATGGCGGACGGTCTGCTGAATGCGAAGCAGGACACACAGGAAGGCATCAACGCAGCTCGTGAACTGGTCGCGCAACTCAAATCGAAACTCAACGGGCGCAGTGAACCTGAGGCGCGTGACCTGGTCGGTGTGGCCGATGCACTCGTCAACAAGAGTGTCTGGATCATCGGCGGCGACGGCTGGGCCTATGACATTGGTTATGGCGGATTGGACCACGTGCTCGCCAGCGGACAGAACGTCAATATCCTCGTGCTGGACACCGAGGTTTATTCAAACACCGGCGGGCAGGCATCGAAGGCCACGCCCCTCGGCGCGGTCGCGAAGTTCGCGGCTGGCGGCAAGCCGACGATCAAGAAAGACCTCGGCATGGGAGCAATGCGTTACGGCAACGTCTACATCGCGCAGATTGCGATGGGCGCGAACGACACACAAACGGTCAAAGCATTTCTCGAAGCGGAAGCTCATCTGGGGCCGTCGCTGATCATCGCTTACAGTCAGTGCATTGCGCACGGCATCGACATGGCGAAGGGGATGACACAGCAAAAGCTCGCGGTGGAATCGGGTCACTGGCCGCTATATCGCTACAACCCGGCGCTCGAAGGCGAAGGCAAGAATCCATTTCAACTCGATTCGCGCGATCCGAAAGTCCCGCTGCAGGACTACATCTACACCGAAGGGCGCTATCGCATGCTGCAACGCAGCGATCCCGAAGCGGCAAAGATTTTGTTAGAGCACGCGCAACAAGCTGTGAATCATCGTTGGCAGCAATACAAGAAGCTGGCAACAGGATAGGACAGAGTTTCAAGTTTCAGGTTTCAGGTTCAGGTTTTCGGCCGGCTGAGACTCGAAAGTTCGATCCAACTTGAAACTTGAAACCTGAAACTTGAAACGGAGTTATCATGAGCTTATCAACCAACTATCTTGGCCTGGTTCTCAAGAACCCTATTGTCGCATCGTCTTCGCCGCTGTCGCATACCGTGGACAGCATTCGACGTCTCGAAGATGCGGGCGCGAGCGCGGTCGTCATGTATTCTTTGTTCGAGGAACAGATCACCTTCAATAGCCTCTACGTCGATCATTACCTGCGCAACAACACCAATAGTTTCGCCGAGGCCTCGAACTATTTTCCCGAGATGGATGCCTACAATGTCTGGCCCGATGAATATCTCAAGCTGATTCGCCGCGCAAAGGAGGAAGTCGATATTCCAATCATCGGCAGTTTGAATGGCGTTTCCAGCGGCGGCTGGGCCAATTACGCGGGCCTGATCGAAGACGCCGGCGCAGACGCGATCGAACTGAATGTTTATTACGTGCCGACGGATGTCGAGATGACCGGTCGCGAAGTCGAAGACATGTACCTCGACATGCTGCGTCAGGTGAAGCTCTCGGTCACGATCCCGGTCGCGATGAAGCTCAGTCCTTTTTTCAGTTCGATGTCGAACATGGCCAAGCGCTTGGTGCGCGAAGGCGCTGACGGCCTGGTATTGTTCAATCGCTTCTATCAACCCGATTTCGATCTCGAAAATCTATCAGTGGCGCCGCGTTTGGTTTTGAGCAATTCCAACGAACTGCGTCTGCCGCTGCGTTGGGTGGCCATACTCTACGGACACATTCTGGCCGACTTTGCCATCACCACCGGCATTCATACATCCGAAGACGTGCTGAAAGGTCTGATGGCGGGGGCGAAGGTCACGATGATGGCTTCGGAGCTGCTGCAGAACGGTGTGCGTCGCATCAAAGAAATCCTGCGCGAGATTGAGAACTGGATGGATGAGCATGAGTACGAATCAGTCGCGCAGATGATCGGCAGCATGAGCCAGCAGCATTGCGCGGAACCGGCTGCCTTCGAGCGCGCCAACTACATGAGAGTCCTCGATTCGTTTCAGCCCATCAATTGACCGAAGACCCGCTGTAAGGGAAGGCGCAGCTCGCGTTTCGGGAATCCCATCTTTCGGGAAATTCCCACAACGGTCGCCAGGATCGTGTGAAATCTCACTGTAGTACTGTCCTCGCCCGTTATCGCTCGCAAAATTTCCCAGAAAATTGTCTGGCCCTGTGCTTGCTCTAACCACTTGTTCGCGTTCTTGCGCGAGAGCTATCAATCTATCGAGATGATGAAATCATGCTACTAGATCCGATGAAGACGGTGCGCGACTTGGCCGTTGAACTACCGAACGCCACGCGCGTGTTTGAAAAGACCAGGATCGACTACTGCTGCGGCGGCGATCAGCTTTTGGGCGCGGCCTGTGCCAGGGCCGGCGTTGATTTGCAGACGCTCGAGAAAATGCTCGAGGCCAATCCCGGACCTGCACTCACCGCAACGGTAGAGTTTCAGAATTTAAGTGCGGCCGAGTTAATCGAGTACATTCTCGATAAGCATCACGTTTATACCCGGGATGAAATGCAGCGGCTGGAGACGCTCGTCGAAAAGGTGGTCAACGCGCACGGCGCAAATCATCCCGAGCTCCTGAGTATTCGCGATCTCCTGCAACAACTAATCGCCGAATTGAGGGGACACATGTTCAAGGAAGAACAGATCCTCTTTCCCTTCATCGTCCAACTTGAACATTCTGTTTCGCAGGGCCAGCCTCCGCCCTTTGCTCCGTTCGGCACCGTCAACAATCCGGTGCGGATGTTGATGTTCGAGCACGACAACGCGGGCGAGCTCCTGCGTGAGATGCGCAAGCTAAGCCGCGACTACAAAGTCCCGGAGAATGCCTGCATCAGTTATCAAACTTTCTATGAAGCGCTCGAGGCCTTCGAGCAGGACCTTCATCAGCACATTCATCTGGAGAATAATGTGTTGTTCCCGATGGCTGTGAAGCTCGAAGCGGCAAGTAACGCATGAAGAGCTGCAGCGATCTGTTGGAATTACATCGACAGTTGGACGATTAAGCCGCGCGGCGTCGCAAGTTAACAACTTGCGCTGCGTTTACTCCGGCGCAGCCGTGCGTTTTCCGTTTGATTGTTGCTGGCCGCTGTGAAATGCAATGACGGTCTTGAGGATTCCTTCGAGATTAATAGTGGGAGCAAAGCCGATGTGCTGGTTGGCTTTCGCGATGTCGGGAATGCGACGCGGCATGTCTTCGAAGCCTTCTTCGTAAGCTTCGTCATAAGGGACCAGCACGATCTCCGATTCAGAGTGCGTGAGTTCTTTCACTTTATTCGCGAGATCCAGGATCGAAATTTCCTGGTTCGAGCCGATATTGAAAACCTGGCCCACCGATTTTTCGTGATCCATTAACTTCATCAGCGCGCCCACAACATCGCCCACATAGCAGAAGCAACGCGATTGGGTGCCGTCGCCGTAAACCGTGATAGGCCGATTTGCCAAAGCCTGCTTGACGAAGGTCGGGATCACCATGCCGTACTGACCGGTCTGGCGCGGGCCGACGGTGTTGAAGAGCCTGACCACGATCGTCGGCAATTTCTTTTCGCGCCAATAGGCCAGCGCGAGAAATTCGTCGATCGCTTTCGAGCAGGCATAGCTCCAGCGGCCTTTAGTCGTCGCCCCCATCACCAGATTTCCATCTTCACGAAACGGCACCTGGCTGCTGAGACCGTAGACCTCCGACGTTGATGCGACCAGAACTTTCTTCTTCTTTTTGTTGGCCAGCGCCAGGACGCACTCTGTGCCGCGGACGTTTGTCTCGATCGTGCGCACCGGACTTTCGACGATCAGTTTGACGCCGACCGCTGCGGCCAGGTGAAAAATGACGTCACATTGATCGACCAGCTCGGCCGTGACTGGCTGGTTGTGGACGCTCTCGATGGTGTAATGAAAGCGCGGATGATCTTTCAGATGTCGAATATTTTCAAAACTGCCGGTGGAGAGATCGTCGATGATGAATACTTCATCGCCGCGCTCGAGGTAAGCGTCAGACAGATGTGACCCGATGAAACCAGCCCCGCCCGTGATCAGAACTCGCAAATTCAGCCCTCTTTAAGTGTTATCGACTAAGGCGTTTAGTCTAACATGACATCCGGCCTCAGACGATTTTGAAGACTTGTCCGCAGATTACGCAGATGACACAGGATGAAAAGATCGGAATCGGTTGTGTGTTTTCCAATCTGCGTCATCTGCGAATTGTTCTCATCGCAGCAGCTCACCGTAGAGCGCCGACATGTCCGTCAGCAGACGCTCCTTCGCATAGTGCTGCAAAACAAACTCCTGCCCCTTGCGGCCCAGGTCACGTCTCAGATCTTTGTTTTCGATCAGGTGGTTGAGCGCCCGGGCAAAGCCTTCAACATCGCCGCCGGCCACGCCAACGCCACGCTCGTGAATTGCAAAGCCGTGTTGCTCGGACGTTTTGGGCCCGAGCAGATCAGCGACTCCGCCCACCAAAGTCGCCACGACCGGTCGCGCATTGGCCATCGCTTCGATGACGCTTAACGGTGTGCCTTCGTTGCGGCTCGTCAGCGCAAGAACGTCCAACGCGGGATAGAAATTCTCAGGATCGTCGCGCGATCCTAAGAACAGCACGTCGCTGCCTAAGCCTGATTCCTCAACCTGTCGCTCGAGTTGAGGGCGCAAATGACCATCACCAATAACTAAAAATTTGATCTTGGATTGAGTGGACTTCCTGAAGTGGGCCGCGGCGCGAATGAAAAGTCCATGATTCTTAATCTCGGTGAGTCGCCCGACAATGCCAACCAGGATTGTGTCCGCGTCCGCGTTCAGTTCCTGCCGAAATTGTTCTCGCCGTTGCGGCCAATCGGCGTAGATGCTCAGGTCGATTCCCAAAGGGATCACGGTGAATTGATTTGCTCTGCCGACGCGAAACGCTTCGTTGATCTCGCGCCGCTGCTGTTCCGTAATCACCACGATGCGATCGGTAACCAGCCGGGCCAGCATCCGTTCGATGGTCAGGAACAAGCGCGTCTTCGTCGACCCGTAGTAACTGTGAAAGACGTGGCCATGATAAGTATGGACGAACCGGCAGCGGCGCGGACGGCCCAGCAAAGCGCCGGGCGTTAGCCAACGGTACATGAAGCCGGCCATGCGTCCGACGGTGCCGGCTTTCGCTGTGTGCGTGTGGACGAGGTTTGGTTTCTCACGCAGCATCAACCGAAATATCTTCCAGACAGTGATGGCATCGCGCGGAGAGATTTCGCGGCTCATCTCAGCCAACACCAGTGGCTCGACGCCTGCCCGGGTCGCCACGTAACTCATATCGTCTTCGCCCGGCGGGACCACGCCTGAGACGAGGATTGTCTCGTAGCCCGCAGGCTTCATGCCCGCCGTCAGCCAGACCACGTGGCGGGCCGGGCCGCCAACGTTCAAACGCGCAATGATGCGAAGGACCTTCATGAAGATTTGCGTGGTTAAAGCAGGAAACGTAGCGCAAATTGGGAATTTGCGAAAAGCGATCGCAAGTCAACAACTCGCCGTACTACGAGGCGGCATAACTAATCGATGAATCTTTCGAACCACAACTCGAGCATCAGGAGTGACCATAGCCGCAGGGCGTGATCGTCTTTGCGCTCGACATGCTGATCGACGATGCGCCGCACTTGTTCGCGATCGAACAAGCCGCGCGACAGCGCCTTCTCGGACAAAAGCGTTTCGCGCAGAAATGTTTGCAGGCGGCCGCGGAACCAGTGTCCGATGGGAACGCCAAAGCCCATCTTGGCGCGCGTGAGATTTTCTTCCGGCACAAATTTTTTGAGCACTTGCTTGAGCAGGTACTTGGTCGTCATACCGCGCAACTTCAAATGCTCGGGCAGAGTGGCCGCGAATTCCATCAGGTGATGATCGAGAAACGGCGAGCGCGCTTCCAGGGACACCGCCATGCTGGCGATGTCCATTTTCACCAGCAGGTCGTTTGGCAGATAAGTCATCGTGTCAGACAGCAATGAGGCATCGACGATGCCCGCGCCGTTGGCCTTCGCGAACCAGGGCTCAATAAATCCAGCCGTCGAGAACGATGCGGTCGTCTGGCGAAAGTCTGCCGAATACAAGTTTAGCTTCGCTTGTTCGTCGAAGGCGCTGATCCACATCAAGTATCTCTGCACCGGACTTAGCGAGGCGGCTCTTAGAAAGCGTTGCGCCTTGCGCACCG
>DATANL010000329.1:0-2135 GCA_036266295.1 Pyrinomonadaceae bacterium
GAGGTATCGAGCGACACCTCAAACGTCGCGAGGTTGCGGTTATTGACGCCGATTAGCGTCGCCCCGCAGTCGATCGCGCGTCGCATTTCATCGGCCGTGTGCACTTCCACCAGCGCATCCATTCCTAATTTGTCTTCAGCTAATTCCCGCAATCTCCGCAATTCCGAATCATTCAGCGCTGCGACAATCAACAACAGCGCGTCCGCGGCGGCTGCGGCAGACTCATAGACCTGATATTCATCGACGATGAAGTCCTTGCGCAGAAGCGGCAGCCGCGTAGCCTCCCGCACGTTGCGAAGGTCATCCAGCGATCCGTCAAAGTAATCAGGCTCAGTCAGCACCGACATCGCCGCGGCGCCGCCGTTTTCATATTGGCGCGCCACCGCCTGCGGGTCAGCGCCTGCGTTGATCGCACCTTTCGATGGTGAGCGGCGTTTGAATTCAGCGATGATCTTGACGCCGGTTCCGTTTGATAAAGCACCCCGCAACGAATTTGCCGTCGCTTGCGCGCGCGTTTGACGGGCAGCACTCTCGATAGCAAAACGCGGAACGTTGCTCTGAGCCAGCGCTACGCGGTGCTTTCGAGTTGCGATAATCTCAGCCAATCGATTCATCGGTTATCTTCAGAGCCCTCAGTTGTGCGTGTCAGTTCATCCAACTTTCTCATCGCCGCCCCGCTGTCGATACTCTGGCTCGCCAGCTGCGCACCGTCGCGCAAATCGTCCGTCATTCCACCCACCACCAGCGCCGCTGCGGCATTCGCAATTACCAGATATCGAGCAGCATCGCGTCGTTTGCCGGCCAGAACTGACTTGATGATTGACGCGCTCGCCACAGCATCATTACAGCGCAACCCGTTCAACTCCGCACGCGGCAAGCCAAATTCTTCAGGCTTGATCTCAAACGTCCGCACTTCGCCATCGCGTGTCTCGGCAACGAACGTTCGGCCGGTAACGGTCACCTCATCTAACCCGTCCTCGCCATGAACGACCCAGGCCCGTTCGCTGCCGAGCAGCGCCAACGTCTTTGCCATCGGCTCAAGCAGATCGCGATTCCAGACACCGATAATTTGTCGCGGCGCTCCGGCCGGATTTGTGAGTGGGCCAAGCAAATTGAATGTCGTGTGGACGCCGAGTTCACGGCGGATCGCCGCCACGCGCGCGGTCGTAGTGTGATAGAGCGGCGCGAACATGAAACAGATGCCGATGTCGTTCAGACAACCTTCGGACACGGCTTGCTCCGCAGTGACATTCACGCCCAGCGCCGACAAGACATCCGCGCTTCCGCATCTGCTGCTGGCCGCGCGATTGCCGTGCTTGGCGACCGGCAAGCCCGCGCCCGCGATGACGAAGGCTGCCGCGGTGGAAACGTTGAAGGTCTTGACGGAACTCGATCCGGTGCCGGCCGTATCGATAAACCTTCGGTGGCGAGAGTTGATGCGGATCGCGCGCGCACGCATTCCTTCAGCGAACCCGGCAAGCTCTTCGACGGTTTCACCTTTTCGCTTGAGGGCTATCAGCGTCGCCGCGATCTGCGCATCAGTCGCCGCGCCGTCGAGCAACCAGTCAAGCAGTCGCCCCGCTTCCGATCGCGAAAGACTCTCGTCGTGCATGAAGCGAGCCAGAAAACTGTTCGGTACCTCCGACATAAATTGTAGGGGCAGGGCTCGTCCCCGCCCGCTCTAATTAAGCCATTCAATGCGGCCAGGGACGACGCCTGCCCCGACAGTCATAACTTCAGAAAATTTGCCAATAACTTCTTCCCGGCCGTCGTCATGATCGATTCCGGATGAAACTGGACGCCTTCGATTTTCATCGTTCGATGACGGAGTCCCATGATGATTCCGTCTCGCGTCTGCGCCGAGATTTCCAGACAATCAGGCAGATCGGTTTTCTCTACAATCAGCGAATGATAACGGCCCGCGGTGAAGGCCGGACCGAGCCCCTCAAACACAGTTCGACCGTCGTGCTCGACCGGCGAAGACTTTCCGTGGAAGAGTTTCGGCGCGCGCACGACGCGTCCGCCAAAGACCTGCCCGATCGATTGATGACCGAGACAGACACCCAGAATCGGGGTCGCGCCGCCGAACGTCTTGATGACATCCATCGATACGCCGGCGTCGTCAGGCGTTCCCG
>DATANL010000330.1:0-10289 GCA_036266295.1 Pyrinomonadaceae bacterium
GATCGCCGCGCGCAAATTCCCGCCGTAACTCATGTCGACGGCACCGGCCGCTTACAAACGGTGACCCGCGATTTCAACTCGCGGTTTTATGATTTGATCGCAGCGTTCTACAAAATCACCGGCGTGCCGGTGCTGCTGAACACTTCCTTTAACGAGAACGAACCGGTGGTTTGCACTCCGCGAGACGCAATCGATTGCTTTCTCGACACCCGAATGGATGTGCTCTACGTGGGCAACTGCGTGGTAAGGCAGGAGTCAGAACCCGGCGGCGATCGTTCTGACATCTGACCTCTTCATTCGCTGATGAAGATTCTTTTTCTCAATCAAGCATTCTGGCCTGACGTCGTGGCCAGCGGCCAACAGGTGACGATGCTCGCGCAGCGGCTGACTGAACGTGGCCATCGGGTAACGGTGATCGCCGGCGCGCGCGGATATGACGATTCATCCGTCAGCTTTCCCCGGCGCGAACGGTGGAACTCGATCGACGTCATTCGCCTTTCGACCCTGAGCGCGGGAAAACGCCGGCGTTGGGAGCGCGGATTAAGCTTCGGGTCGTTTATGGTCGCGTGTGCGGTACGGCTCGCGTTCCTGCCAAAGCAGGATGTGGTGATCGCGCTTACTTCGCCGCCACTTATTTCGTGGCTCGCGTCCGTCTTTGTGCGACTGAGAGGCGGTGAATTGATCTTCTGGCCGCTCGATTTGAATCCCGATGAAGCCATCGCTGCCGGCTGGCTCAACGAGAACTCGTTCAGCGCGAAGTTTCTCACGCGTCTGCTCACGAGCAGCATGAAGACTGCGAAGACGATCATCGCGCTCGACGACTTCATGAAACAGCGCATGGTTGCCAAAGGCATCGCATCCGACAAAGTCGATGTGATACCTCCGGCGCCATATGATTCGGTAAGTTTCGACTCGCAGGGCAGGGAAGCGTTCCGCCGGACTCACGGTCTGACCGGCAAATTTGTGGTGATGTATGCGGGAAACCACAGTCCGTGTCATCCACTCGACACCCTGCTGCAGGCCGCGCGTGAACTCAAGGACCGCACCGATATCATTTTTCTTTTCGTCGGCGGCGGCAGCGAGCTTCGGAAAGTGAAATCGTTTGCGTCGCAGCACGCTGCGAACATTCGCTGCCTCAATTATCTGCCGCACGAACAGCTTTCGGCTTTGCTCTCGGCCGCAGACCTGCACACAGTCGTGATGGGAGATGCATTCAACGGCATCGTTCATCCGTCGAAGATCTACAACATTCTGAAACTCGGGAAACCGTTCTTGTTTATCGGGCCCGATGAAAGCTTCGCCACGAGAATTATTTCCGCACAGGATGATCGTTCGATGTCCGTCGGTGTACGGCATGGCGAAACCGTGAAAGCGGTCGCGGCGATCTCGAATTTCGTTCAGCAGCAAAATGGCGGAGCGAAAAGTTTCTATCACAGCCCGGCGCTATCGGATTTCACCAAATTCATCGCGCACATCGAAGCCTTAGACACTAAGTCATCGCTGAGTCCCGCAACTGAGCGCCCGGATCTGGCCGCTTCGGAAGTCCAGTGAACAACCCCAGCATGAAAACATACCTGGGTATTTTTCTGATTGCCGCTTTCAGCGCGCTGATCGCAACTCCGTTGTTGCGCCGCTTGTGCGAGCGATTCGGTCTCGTCGACCGGGCCTTTGATCAGCGTCGTATTCATCAGAAAGCGGTGCCGCGTCTGGGCGGAGTCGCGATCTTCGTTTCCGTGATTCTGTCTTTAGCTTCGCTCGGCTTCATTCACAACCTCTTGACCCAGAACCTGCGTCCGGAATTGAAAGCCATCGCCTCGGTGCTCGGTTGTGGACTCCTGGTCTTGCTGATTGGCGTGTACGACGATGTGCGCGGAGCGAATGCTTCGATCAAACTCGTGAGTCTCGGCCTGGTCGCCGTTCTGTTTTATGCGCTGGGAGGACGTATCGACGGCTTGTCGATACCGTCTGTGGGGCAGGTCGCGTTGCCCGGGCTGGTTGGATTCGGGCTCGCCCTGCTGTGGATCGTCGGCATCACGAACGCATTTAATCTTATCGACGGCGTCGATGGTCTGGCTTCCGGTTCAGCATTATTTTCCACGCTCGTGCTGGTCACGACTTCGATCATTCAAGGTCAGGCACGAGTGACCGTCGTGGCCCTGGCCCTGAGCGGAGCGCTCGCTGGTTTCCTGCGTTACAACTTCAACCCGGCGTCCATTTTCCTCGGCGATTCAGGTTCGCTCTTCGTTGGCTTCATTCTGGCGGCGTTGTCCATTCAGGGTTCACAGAAAGCTTCGACCGCCGTGGCCGTGGCAATTCCGATTCTCGCTTTTGGTCTACCGGTCGTCGACACTGCAGTGACGATCGCGCGGCGTCTGTTGAGTGGCAAACCAATCTTCGAAGGCGATCGCGAGCACATTCATCACATGCTGCTGGCGCGGGGATGGTCACAGAGACAGGTCACTCTCGCACTTTATGCGGTGAGCGCGGCTTTTGGTTTTGCGGCGATGCTGTTTGTGAACGGTGGCAGCAGAGTTCCGGCAGTTGTCCTGTTCGTTGTCGGTGGCGCGATCGTTTTGGCGCTCGGCCACCTGCGTTATCACGAGGTCGACGAGTTGCGAGCAAGTGTGCGCCGCAACCTTGGGGACCGCCGGCAGCGGGCCGTCAACAATCTACGAATCAGACGAGCGTGCCAGTCACTCGCATCCGTAAAGCGATTGAATAATCTATTCGACGCAATTGTGGAAGTAGTCGAAGCCGGTGAATTTGTCGCCGCTGAAGTTGAGCTGACTTTCAATGGACAGGTCATGGTCCATGCGCGCGCGCTTGAGTTGGCGCAAGCGGAAGCCGGCGCCGAGCCCGCGAGATTGTGCGACGGTCACCTCGAGTGGAAATGTGCACGGCCGGACGCAGGATCGGGTGAATCGCAGGAGTTGTGGACGATTCGTCTGCCGATTTCAAACCGTCATTCAACAATGGGCCATCTGAGTTTGTCTCGGCCAGTACAGTCTGCGCCGCTCCTCTTCGACGTGAACTACCTGGCGAAAGTGTTTCAGCCTGCCCTGACCGACGCCGCGCAACGGATATTCGAAGAGGCCGAGCGGTCAATGCCACGCCAACGCGCCGCGAGTGCCCGCTAATCATCAAGCAAAACATCTTGGATACGCCGCCTCCCGAAATTAACTCGATGCAAGTGTCTTCTGCGCGCTCCATCACTGCCCGCGTGATTAGCGCCCTAGTTTTCTATGGCCTGATTATTTTGGTTTGCCTGGCGCCAATTCCTTACGGCTCAGTTGAACCATGGTCGCAGGCAGTATTTGAATGCGGCGTTTTTGTCCTCGGATTTGGCTGGTGCCTGCATGTAATGCTGAAAGGCCCGGCGGCAAAGATCGACCTGCGCTTGTTTCTGCCACTGATGGCGATGGTCGCGTTGGCTTTGCTGCAAAGTGTCGCCTGGTCACGGTCGACAGTCGCCGGCGTCAACGTGTTGACGACCCTGAGCGCCGACCCGTTCGAGAGTCGCATCTTCGCGTTACGTCTCGGGGCGGTGATCGTCGCCGGATTGATCGCGGCGCGGTTCACCAACAACACGACTCGATTAATGTTTGTCGCGAACGCTCTCATCGCCGTCGCGGTGTTGAGTGCAATTTTCGGAATTGCGCGGCTGACCATGCAGCATGCCGACGGCTTTGTGCTCCCATCGCTGCGCCTGACCGAGGGCTTCGGGCAGTTCATCAACAAGAACCACTTCGCCTTTCTGATCGAGCCGTCAGTCGGTCTGCTGACCGCGATGATTCTGCTGCGCAAGGACGCCGAGCATCAAACGTTGATTTATCTTTCGGCGCTGATTCTGCTTTGGGCTGCGCTGGTGATGTCAAAATCGCGCGGCGGATTGTTGGCAGTCTCATTGCAGATGCTCGTGGCGGCTTTGTGTTTTCTCTACACGCGGCGGACGTCGACTCAAGTCAAGAGTCCGCGGACTCGATCAATCGTTACTGTGGTGACCAGTGTCGTCGCGATCGTTATCGTAGTTGCCGGCACGACAATTTGGCTCGGCGGTGATCAGTTGTCGAGCGGTGTCGAGACGGCGGCAACCGAAATAGCTTCAAGACGCGATGATAGTCACGAAGGTGCGCGGCGGCGCGACATCTGGCGCGCAACCTGGCAGTTGGCGCGCGCGCACCCTTTTGCCGGAGCGGGCCTCGGTGGTTATTGGGCCGAGATTCCCGCGTACCACGATGCGTCCGGCATTCTCACGCCGCAACAAGGGCATAACGATTATCTTGAATTGTTAGCCAGCGGTGGGCTCATCGGCCTGGGATTATTCGCGTGGTTCCTGGTCGCTCTGGTCCAGACGACGCGGAAAGCATTGGCGACCTTCACTGGCGTTCAGCGCGTGCTGGTGTTTGGCGCCGTCATTGGGATTGTCGGTGTGGGTGTGCACAGCCTGGTTGACTTTGGACTTCACATCACGTGCAACGCGCTCGCGTTTGTTATGCTACTCGCGGTCCTGAGCATGAGTAAGATCGACCAACGGCGGGCGGCGCAAGCGCATCGAACCGCAACGTTCAATTAGCGGATCCCCTCTTCCACTGGGAGAGGGTTAGGGTGAGGGCAAAGTAGCGAACACCCCTGAAATGGATTTTGATAAGTCTCTCTCTCTCGCTAAACCGTCACCCAGCCCTCTCCCAAAAGGAGAGGGAGTTCTAAGGACACTGATAAAGGCTATCAATTGCCAAAATTGAGACACCGAAACATTCTTAAGCGCATCGCGTCCGTTTTGTTGGCCGCCATCGCCTGCCAGAGCCTGCTCGGTCTGCCGCAAGACATTGCCGGCGGCGCTTCAGCTTTGATTGGGCAAGACATCATCGGCGGCGCTTCCGTCGTTTTTAAGCGCCCACCGCGCGAGCGCGATCTGGCCGGCGGGGCCGCCGCTTTAATCGCCAGGCACCGCCCGCCGCGCAGACCTTCGACCCCGACTGAGATTGCGCGAATTCGCCCGTCGACTTCACCACAGCCGGGCGTGCCGCAGCCTGAGGCGACCCCGGCCGAGGTTTTGACGCAGGCAAAAGTTGAAGCGCTCAACGATCGGGGCAACACGTCTTATGATGCCGGTGATTATGCCAAGGCGCTCGACTCGTACAACGAGGCCTTGAAGATTAAGGCCGACGATTCGCTGACCTTGAATAACGTCGGCGTCACCTATCTCGCGCTGAACCAAACGCCGAAGGCCATTGAATCATTCCAGAAGGCAACTCAGGCGAAGTCGGATGACGCCGAGAGTTTCTTCAATCTCGGGGTCGCTTACAGCTCAACTGAGAAATACGACGAAGCTGCAACGGCGCTCAACCGCGCGCTGGCATTGAAACCCGACTGGGCTGATGCGTTGATGGGTTTGGGCGACGTTTACTTGGGCCAGGGCCGTTGGGCCGACGCGGCGCGTACGTACGAGTCCGTGGTGAAATTGCAGCCGGACAATGTGGACGCACTCAATAACCTCGCCTATGCGTACGACCGGGCATCGCGCTACGAAGATTCGATTCACACACTGAAGCGGGTTGTGCAACTCAATCCGAACGACGCCCTTGGTTTCAACAACCTCGGCGCCGCGTCCTACAAAGGCGGTCATTACAAAGAAGCCGTCGATGCTTTCACTCAGGCGTTGCGTCTGAAGCCGGACGATCCGGAAACCACAAACAATCTGGGCGCGGCCCAGTACGCACTCGAAAAATACAGCGATGCCATCAAATCGTTTCAGCAAGCGGCGAAAATGAAGCCGGGATTTGCGGACACCGAATACAATCTCGGCAACGCCTATCTGATGTCCGCGAAATTCACCGAAGCCGCCGATGCTTATCAACAGGCGATCGGTCACAAGCATGATTGGCCGGAAGCTGAGAATAATCTGGGCATCGCTTTGACCAACCTCGATCGCTTTGCCGAAGCCGTTACCGCTTTCAAAGAGGCTGCTCGCCTGAAACCGGACCTCGCGTCGGTGATGAACAATCTCGCCTTCGCGGAAGACAAGACGGGCGCCACCCCGGACGCGATGACGCATTATCAGCAAGCCATCAAACTCGATCCGAAGTACGCCAAGGCGCTCAACGGACTTGGTTACATCTATGACAAGACTGGTCAGCCCGCGCAGGCTGTTGATTTATTACAGCAGGCCGTGTCGCTAAAGCCTGATTATCTCGCGGCGAATTACAATCTCGGCCGGGCGCTGTTTGATGCCGGCCGTTTTGCGGACGCCGCCAATGCCTACAAGCGAACGACGCAGATCAAAGCTGATTACGAACAGGCGTATCTCGGCCTGGGCACCGCTGCGTTTCGCGCGGGCCAATTCGCCGACGCGGCCGCAGCTTTTAAGAAAGCCACCGAATTAAACCCGACCAACATCGAAGCTTTCTACGGGCTCGGCAATTCAAGTTATAAGGCAGGGAAGAGCCAGGACGCGCTGTCAGCGCTGAAGCAAGTGGTGAAGTTCAAGCGCGACCATGCGCAGGCTCATTACAGTCTGGGACTGGTGTATGCCAGCCTCGGGGACAAAGACGGCGTCACTCGTGAATTCGCGATTCTCAAACAACTCGATCCGAAACTGGCAGACCAGCTCTACAACACGGTTAAGAAGTAATCGACTCTACGTGCGGTCGCCCTGTAAAGAGATTGACGCAGAGACTCGTCGGAAGTAAACTGCAAACCGATCTTGACGCACAGTTTGATTGATCCCGATAGGAGGAAAAACCGAATGAACCTCCGGCGTAAAAAAGCCATTCAAGCGATCGCGATTTTCTGTGCGTTCACCTTTGCACAAATCTACGTGCAGGGAGCTTTGCCCGGCGCAACTCCAGGATCCGCAGTTCCGCAACGTCAAATAACTGCGCGGCTAACCACCAGGAACAATCAACCTATTACCGTCAACGGCAACCAGGCCGGGACCGGCGCCACGCTTTTGACGGGCGCTACGATTGAAACTCCGGACCAGGTCAGTGGCGTGATCGATCTCGGTGATGCCGGCGTGGTTGAGATCCAACCGAACTCAACCATCAAGCTCGACTTTGACGAGAACGGCAACGTGCACGTCAAAGTTATTCGCGGCTGCGCCGTCACGCGAAAGAAGACGAACGTCCTGCCGGGTGAGATGGAGTTATACACCGAGCAGGCTTCGGAAAAGACCGACAAGAAGCGTCGTCATCTGGCCGGATGCCTGCTGCCGAACGGGCAATTGGGATCGTTGGGCGGTGGCATTTCAGGCGCGACTCTGGCTGGGATTGGAATCGCCGCCGGCACTGGCGGAATCATCGCCGGGGCCCTCACTCGTGGCGGCACGATGAGCACGGTCAACCCACAATAGCCGTCTCTTTCTAACTAAGTGAACAAATCTGTCGTCCTCGGCATCGTTGGCGCACTCGTTTGCGCGTTCGCTGTGCGGGAGTCTGTGCGCATCGGCTACGCGCGCACGCAGGCGATCAAAGCCCTGAATTGGAATGATGTCGCATCGGCAGAGCGCGCCACGCGTTTGCTGTCGAGCGACGCCGAAGTCCATGCGGCGCGCGGCGTTGTGCTGCAACGAACTGAGAACTATGCGGACGCCTGTCGCGAATTGGAACGAGCGATTCAATTGCGGCCGCGCGATTATTTCCTTTGGATGATGCTGGGCGTCACGCGCGATCTCAACGATGATCCGACGGGTGGACTCGCGGCCCTGCAGGAATCAGTGCGGTTGGCGCCGCTCTACGCCAAGCCACGCTGGCTCACCGGCAATCTGCTTTTGCGCTTGGGACAAGTCGATGAAGCGTTTCAGCATTTGCGATTTGCCGCAGAGCGAGACGCTGCTTTGCTGCCCAACGTAATAGATCTCGCCTGGGGCATCTCAGGAAACGATTCAGGCAAGACGGTCGAGTTGATTGCACCACAGACTGACGCGGCGCATATGGCCCTGGCGATCTTTCTCGCGGCACACAAAGAAGGTGTCGCAGCTGTCGATCAGTATCGGAAGGTAAAATTGCCGCCCAGCGGCGCTTCCAATCAGCTTACCGAGAAGCTGATCGAATCGCGTCTTTTCTGGGACGCTGACTACGTGTTCAGGTCACACTGCTCAACGTGTGCGCCGGAACAATTCGTCAACGGTAGCTTTGAAGATGATGTCGAGATCGGAAACCGTACCTTTGGATGGCAGATTCCGTCCGATGTGCCCGGAGTACTGCTCTCGGTTGACGACGCTGAACATGCGGACCGCGCCCGGAGTTTGCGCCTGGATTTTCAGGGCAACACGAATCCGCAAACGGTGCTTCTCTCTCAAATCGTGACTGTCGAGCGCGGCGCGCGATACCGGATTTCGTTTTACGCAATGACCAGATCATTTGTATCTGCCGCGAGTCCGGTAGTCAGAGTCATCGACGCCTCGGACGAAAAGCTCGCTGTGCTCGGCGAGGCGATCGTCAGCGCGAATGCATCCGGCTGGCAGAACTATGCGGTCGACTTCGTGACTGGTCAGAATACTCAGGCGGTTCGGGTCATCGTCATTCGCACCAACTGTCCGAATAATTCATGCGCCGCATTTGGCACCGTCTGGTTCGACTCATTCTCGATTGATCATGTCTTAGAACCGCAGCACTAATGACTCGATCGTTTGCGCGAATTCCGTCTTGATCGAGTTGAAACGCGCCGGTCGTGACACCCCGGCTTGAAAAAGAATTGACCGTCTGTGCCGGTCGTGATAATTTCCGCTACCAACTTGATTAAATGTTCGTGACAGCAGCAGCCCGATGAAACCAGTTCGCTCAACCAAACCTCGAGCCAGAAAAGAAGGGTTGGTAGTACAAACCCTGCCCGACGAGACGCTCGTTTACGATCTTGATCGTGATCTGGCGCATTGCTTGAATCAGACGGCGACTTTGATTTGGAACCGTTGTGATGGCAGCAGTACGACCAGGCAGATCGCGCGCGCCGTCTCGGACGATTTGAATCATCCGGTCGATGAACGGTTTGTCTGGGTCGCGTTGGACCAATTGAGTCGCAATCACCTCCTTACTAATGGTGCGCCGCCTCCAGTCGCCGGCATGAACCGTCGCGAAGTCATGAGGGCCTTAGCAGTTTCGGCGGCGGTCGCGCTTCCCGTCGTCGCCTCGATCGTCGCGCCCATGCCCGCCCAGGCGGCCACCGGGTGTCTGCCCAATGGTTCCAGCTGCTCTAGCGGTATTCAATGCTGCGGCGGCTTTTGTAATGGCGGAACCTGCGGCAGCAGCCCGCCGTAATCCTGAATCCATGAACCAAAAATCGCCGGCACGCGCAGCGGGCTGCTTGGTGGCCAACGCACTGCGTGGCTCCTGGCGTATGTCGACCGTCGCGGAGCTATCGCTTGCGGAGTTTGAAGCTGGCACACCGCTGCTCTACGATTCCGGCGCCGCCGGTCTGGGCTGGTGGACAATTCGCGACACACCGCTGGCTGACACCCCGTCGGGCGAGCTCCTGCATCAGGCTTTTCGTTTACTGACTCTGCAAGCTGCCATTCATCAAACCAAAATTGAAAAGGTCTTCCGCTACCTGAGAGCTGCCGGCGTTGAGCCGATTCTGATTAAAGGCTGGTCGATTGCCCGTCGTTATCCTGAGCCGGCATTGCGACCTTATGGCGATATCGACCTGCTCGTCCGACATAAAGATTATTCAATTGCAAATCGCGTCGTCGCCGGCGCGGAGCTCCGTGATTGCCGCGTGGACATCCATCCCGGAATCTTTGAATTAGTCGACCGTCCCGTCGATGAAGTATTCGTCCGCTCCCAACTCGTTCCATGTGGAAGTGGACAAGCACGCGTGCTGTGCGATGAGGACCACCTCGCTTTGCTCGCCGTTCACTTTTTGAAGCACGGCGGCTGGCGGCCTCTCTGGTTATGCGATATCGCGTTGATGGTCGAATCGACGGCCGGCGATTTCGACTGGGATCTTTGCCTCGGCAGTGACAAGCGACGCGTGAATTGGATCCTTTCCGTCATCGGGCTGGCTCGCGAACTGCTCGGTGCGTCTATCAACGACGAGCGTGTGGCCGCGCGCGCAATAACACCGGCCTGGGTCAGTGAGAGCGTACTTGGTAATTGGGAACAACCCTTTGTCGACAAGCACGAGCCTTACAACCATCGAGCGCCCATGCGCTCGTACCTGACTCGGCCCGCGGGCCTGATCGCCGATTTGCGACGCCGCTGGCCCAATCCGATCCTTGCCACCATCACCGTCAACGGCACATTTGGGAAACGGCGCCGGTTACGCTATCAACTGAGAAATTGTCTGCAGCGCGC
>DATANL010000331.1:0-5340 GCA_036266295.1 Pyrinomonadaceae bacterium
CAAACCGCATGGCCGAGAAGAGCCCGATCGCGCTGCGACTGGCGAAGGAATCGGTGAAGCTCGCGTCGCGATCGAATCTTGATGAGGGTTTGCGCCGTGAAGTCGATCTGTTCGCGCTCTGCTTTTCGAGCGAGGACAAGAATGAAGGCGTGAGCGCTTTCCTCGAGAAACGAAAACCGGAATTCAAAGGCCGCTAACAGAGCGCGGGCATCTCGGCCCGCATTTGGTTTGATGACGAGTGACCTGGAACAACCAAGCTGGTCGGTGCTGAGCGATCGCGGCTGCGAGGCTAATGGATTGACCCATGAAGAGGCGCGGCGCCTGGTGCACCGACTCGGTGGGGAAGGCCGTCACGGCTTGTGCATCGTAACCGACGAGGCGGCCAATCGAATGAGTGTGAACAACGAGAGGTCGGAAAGCGCGGTCAAGCAGTGACCGGCGTCGCCTAAGCAGGTAGAGCGGCTTTGCCGCAGCACCAGTGCGGAAAGGCTCTGCCTTTCCGGGGCGCGCTTAGAAATAATCGAGGCTGTGCCTTAAGTTTTGTTTCGTCCCGGTGAGGCAAGCCTCACCGCACTGGCGCTGCGACAGAGCCGCAATTTCCTCGGCCCGTCACTCAATTAATCGTCAAGACCACTTTTCCAAACGTCTCGTTTGATTCGATCCGTTCGTGCGCGGCGCGCACTTCTTCCATTTTGAAAACAGTGTCGATGACTGGTCGAACTTGACCGCTCGCCAATAGCGGCACGACTTGTTCGGCGAACAAGCGCGTCGCCGTCGCTTTCTGTTCCGTCGATCGTGTGCGCAGCGAAGTACCCATGATCTGCAAACGCTTGCTCATTACAATTCCGTAATCGATCTCGGCCTTCGATCCGCTGGTCGTGCCTACAAAGATCAGCCGGCCTTTGATCGCCAGCGATTGTAAATTCGCCTGCAAGTAAGCCGAGCCGACCAGATCGAGCACCACGTTGACGCCGACGCCTCCGGTCCATTCTTTGGCGGCTTCCGCGAAGGCGGCTGGATCGCCGTCGAGGACAATCGAAGAATTCAATCCGAACTCTTTGGCGCGTTCGAGTTTATCTGCGGTGCGCGAGGTGCCGTGCGCGAACCCGCCTGCAGCTCGGACCAACTGAATAGCCGCGGTCCCCACCCCTGAACCGGCTGCGTGAATCAATACGTGCTCGCCGATAGTGACGCCGCACTGCGTGAACAGCGCATCATGCGCCGTCATGAAAACTTCCGGCACCGCCGCCGCCTGGGCCCAGTCCAGATTATCCGGGATACGCGCGAGATGATTTGCAGGCACGGTCACATACTCAGCCTGTCCGCCACCGCCGATGATGCCGAACACGCGATCGCCAATCGTCCACTCGCGAACCTCTTCACCGATCGATTCGACTTCACCGGCGAATTCAATTCCGGGAATGTCCTGCGGATAACCCGGTGGCGCGGGATAGCGTCCCAGCCGTTGCAAAATGTCCGCGCGATTCAATCCCGCGGCGCGCACTCGCACGCGCACGCGGTCGAGTGAGGCCGTTGGGGCATCGGCGACATCGCGAATTTCCAAAACATCAACGCCGCCGAAGAATGTAATGGCTACAGCTTTCATTTTTGTGCCCGCTTCTTCCAATACCCAGGTTTTTGACTCCAATGCGCCACTGCAAGAACAAAGACCCGTTGATTTTCGATGCGGTAAACTACTGAATAAGGGAATTGACGAAGCAAGCGACGTCGAATGTCGTTTACCACGATTGTTCCGCCAAAAGGTTGCGCGATTATGTCGTCAAGTCTGCCTGAGACGCCGAAGAGAGCTCAGACCAAGATCGCGCTCTCGCTCTTCATAGAAAGTTGCAGCAGCCTTAAGTTCGTTCTCGGCATCTTCGTGGATTTCTATTTCAAGCATCGCAGGAGATCGCGTGCCTCGCGAATTACCTGGTCGGCAGACTTCAATTTCGCCGTGCCGGCCCGAAGTTCAGCGTCGCGTCGGAGAATCTCACTGATCCAAAGTCCTTCGACGTCGTCATCGGTAGTTTCATCGAGGCTTGCGACGAGGCTCTGAGCTAACTCGGCTCTGGACTCCGGTGGAAGAGTCAACAGATCGGCTTTTAGTTGGTCGAGTTCGCTAGCCATAATCGTAGAGTCTATAACAATGCCTTCGCCCGAGTCACCACATTCTCAAGATTGAATCCAAGGTTCTTCAATGCCACGTCACCGGGCGCCGAAGCGCCGAAGCGATCGAGACAGATGACGTCGCCGTTTGCTCCGACGTAGCGATCCCAACCCTGGCGCACGCCGGCTTCGACGGCGAGACGCGCGGTTACTGACGGCGGCAGAACATCGTTTTTGTATTCTGCCGATTGCTCTTCAAAAAGTTCGATGCAGGGCATCGAGACTACGCGGGTGGGGATGCCGTCAGCTTGAAGTTGTTCGCGGGCATCGAGCGCGAGCGAGAGCTCTGAGCCGGTGGCGATGAGGATCAAGTTTGGGAGCGGCCGGTTCTTGGCACCCTCCCTTACGGTCGGGTTTCCGCCTTCGGCTTCGGCGACTATGTAGCCGCCTTTGCGCAGTCCTTCAGCCGACGCGAACTTGTTTCGATCAATCAACTCTACTTTCTGTCGCGTCAGTGCCAGCGCCGTGGGAGCTTCGCGCCGCAGGATCGCCAGTCGCCAGGCCTCGCGCACTTCGTGAACATCGCCGGGTCGAATCACAAACAGATGTGGAATCGCGCGCAGTGCGGCAAGATGCTCGATTGGTTGATGCGTCGGTCCATCCTCACCTAGGCCGACGGAGTCGTGAGTGAAAATGTAGATGACCTGAACTTCTGATAGACAAGCCAGCCGAATCGACGGCCGCATGTAATCAGAAAACGTCATGAAGGTGCCGCCGTAAGGAATCAATCCTCCGTTCAGTGCCATCCCCGTCATGGTCGCGCCCATGGCGTGTTCGCGCACACCGAAGTGAATGATGCGGCTGTCGTAATGCGCCGCTTCAAAGTCGCCACCGTCTTTGATGTCCGTGTTGTTCGAGACGCCGAGATCGGCAGAGCCGCCAATCAACATCGGCAGGTGCGGCGCGAGGGCGTTGATGACTTTGCCGCTGGCGACGCGGGTGGCCATGGCTTCCGCATCATCGAAACTCGGCAAATGTGTTTCCCAATCCTCCGGCAGCCTGCCGCTGATTGCTTGTTGCCATTGCTTGCCGAGATCGGCGTGCTTTTCTTTGTATCGCGAAACCAGATCGTTCCATTCGTTTTCAGATTCCGCGCCGCGATCGATCGCTTCACGAAAATGCACCAGCGCTTCGTCCGGGATGTAGAACTGCTTGTCTTCGGGCCAGCCGAGATGTCGCTTGGTTTCGCGGACAGCTTCTTCGCCGGGCGCGTCGCTGTGCGCCTTGCGGGTGCCGGCAGTCGGCATGCCGTAGCCGATGACTGACTTGATTGAAATCAAAGAAGGCCGATCGCCGACTGACTGGGCATCGCGAACGGCAGCTTCGATGGCCGCGAGATCGTTTCCGTCTTCAACTATCGAAGTATGCCAACCGTAGGATTCAAATCGCTTCGGCACATTTTCCGAAAACGCCAGATCGGTGAAACCTTCGATGGTCACGCGATTGTCGTCATAGAGATAAATCAGTTTGCCGAGTTTGAGATGACCCGCCAGCGATGCTGCCTCTGAGGCGACGCCCTCCATCAGATCACCGTCGGAAACAATTGCGTAGATGTAATGATCGATGAGCGGAAAATCTTTCTGGTTGAATCGTGACGCGAGGTGGGCCGCACCCATGGCCATGCCCACGCCGTTCGCGAAACCCTGGCCGAGCGGGCCGGTCGTGATTTCGACTCCGGCGGTCAGAACATTCTCCGGGTGACCGGGGGTCTTCGATCCCCATTGCCGAAAATTCTTGATCTCATCGAGCGATAAATCGTATCCCGTCAAATGCAGCAGCGAGTAAAGCAACATGCACCCGTGACCGGCGGACAACAGGAAGCGATCGCGATTTTCCCAGCGCGGGTTGCGCGGGTTGTATTGCATGAACTTGGTCCACAGCACATAAGCCATCGGCGCGGCGCCGAGCGGCAAGCCGGGATGGCCTGACTTGGCTTTTTGCACTGCATCGATAGTCAGCGTGCGGATCGTGTTGACGCAAAGTTGATCGAGTTCGGGTGTGCTGTTCGTGTCCTGCTGCATGCGTGCGCTCATGGAGTTAGTTTCGGGTTTCAAGTTTAAAGTTTCAAGTCGTAGCGCGGGTTGTTAACTTGCTCCGATTCGCAAATCAGCAATTTGCGCGTACTTCGCGCAGCCGCGAACGAAACGTTTACGCGTAGACGCAAAGTTGTGAAAGAAAAGATGGCTACGGAATTGAAGCGAGAGGATCGCACAGCAGTTATTAATTCGTCCAGCGAATTTCTGTAGATAACCAGCGGCTCGAATGGTAGATTTGGAGTACGCCGGCTTGACGGCGATTTGGATTCGCTCTCTCGCGTTACAGGATTGGTTGACGATCTCGAAACCAATCCAAAGCGCCGTCAAGCCGGCGCACTCCAAATTGGCTATGCCGGTCCAAACCCTTAACTGTCCGAACTGCGGCGCGGCGATTTCATCCGATGCGCCAAAGTGCCAGTACTGCGAATCGAAGCTTGCGACGATCGCCTGCGCGTCGTGCTTCGGCATGCTGTTCATCGGCAACAAGCATTGTCCTCATTGCGGCGCGGCCGCGGTCAGCGCTACGCCCGCTCCTTTGCCGGTCTTGAAATGTCCGCGATGCGCAATCGACATGAAGTCGATCACCGTCGGCAACGCGCCCGTGCGCGAATGCGAGCGCTGCGAGGGCCTATGGCTGGATGCGCACGTCTTCCAGATAATTTGCGCCGATCGCGAACACCAATCGGTGATCCTCGGTGACGCATTCCGGCACGAGCCGAAACCGTCTGCGCCTCACGAAACCAAAATACGCTACGTTCCCTGTCCGCATTGCAAGCAGTTGATGAATCGAATCAATTTCGCCAACTGTTCCGATGTCATCGTCGATGTTTGCAAAGGACACGGCACCTGGTTTGACAGAGACGAGCTGCGCCAGATCGTCGAGTTTATCCGCGGCGGCGGGATGGTCCGGTCGCAGGAAAAATTACGTCACGAGCTTGAATTCCAGCGGGAGAAATTTCGTAATCAACAGCGACGCGATGAAGGGCCAAATCTGACGCTGCGGATTACTTCGGTGACCGGGCATTCTTCGGATGGTGAGTTGCTCGGCGATTTATCATCGGCGGGCGGCCTCTTAAAATTCCTGCTCGAGTAATATCTTTGGAGTGCGCCGACTTGTCGGCGCTTTTATTTTCGTACG
>DATANL010000332.1:0-15033 GCA_036266295.1 Pyrinomonadaceae bacterium
CAAGGTTGCCGAAATGATGTACCAGGGTGAGCTTGAATATTAGTCCAATTGTTTTGAGGTCTGTTGCCAGAGCGATGCTTAGTTTCAGGCATCGCTCTTTTTTTACCAAATGCTTGATCAGAATTCCTAAAACGAGGATCATGCGGCACAGATGAATTCCGTATCGAATGACCTGGCGTTGGCGCCTTTAGGCGCGGGAGACCTGATCGATCGCGCGGTCCGTCTTTATCGACGCCACTTTCTGACGCTGATTCGCATCGCGGCCCCGCCCGTGCTGGTATCGGCCCTAGGATCTGCGCTGACCACAATCGCATTTCGCGAACTTGGCGCGACGTCCAGTGGCTTCAATGTATTTCTGTATGTAATGGTCCTGCTCGGCGGCGGCGCAATCATCATCTGCGGATCGCTGCTTAGTCTGATCGTGATGGGCGGCGAGACCCGCAACCTGGTTGCTCACTTGATCTGGAATGAACCGGTGAGCTTCGGCACGACTTACCGAGCCGTCAAGTCGCGCTTCTGGGGCTTGCTGGGGGCCAGCATCATGGTCGCGCTGTGGCTCGCTTTTTCCGCACTGGTCGGCTGGATGGGTTTCAGCTTGCTCTCGCTGGTTATGTTCGTCGCAATGGCGGTGGGATCGTATGTGTCGCCGTGGCTGTCCACTCTGTTAATTGGCATCACCACGTTCATCTCGATCGCGCTGGCGCTCATGCTCTTTTTCCTGCTCGCCGGCCGCATGGCGTACGTGCCGCAGGCTATGCTGGTCGAAGGACGCACTGTCTTTTCGGCGATCGGTCGCAGCTTCTCGCTTGCCAGCGGCAACGTGAAACGATTGATGGCCATGACGCTGTTCACGCTCTTTGCGACGTACTCGGCGTTGATGCTTTTGATGATTCCGCTGGGCTGGTTTGCTTATGCCAGCGGAGTCGATCTTTCACCCTTCGGCACGCAGTGGCCCACGTGGTACGCAATCGGTTACCAGGTAATCCTGCAATGCAGTCACATTCTGCTGGCGCCGATTTGGATGTTGGGCCTGTCGCTACTTTACGTCGACGAACGCGTGCGTCACGAAGGCTACGACATTGAATTGATGGCGGCGCGCCAACTTCCGGAGATGCCTACTTTGCCCGGCGTCGTTTCGCCCTTCGCGCCCGCGCTGGTAACGGGGCGCGCGCCGCAATTTGTCGCGCCCCCTCCGCAACCGGTCCAGACCGGATCCGTGCTCAGTCTCCACTAATCGCGTGAGAACGAAGTCTCGACGAAAAAAAGGAATTCTACTGGCGCTCGCTGCGAACGGGTTACTGCTGTTCGCTGTTGGTGTGCACGCAGCCACGCTGGCTGATTACGATGCGCGTTTGTCTCGCGTCATCACGCTGATCGCGGCAATTCAAAACCCGTCGACTGGCCATTCCGGCAGTGAACCAGCGGCTCCCGCCAATCTTGATTTCGTAAGTGAGTCCCTGCCCGCTAAAGACTCTGTTGTTTTCCGGGGACAGACCATCGCGGTCGACAATTCCTGGTTGGAAGGCGAACTAAACGAATACAAGAGATTTACCAAAGCCTCGGATCGCAATGAGGCGGTCGCGCGAATTATCGAACGGCTCAGGGCGATCCAGGAAAAGGTGCATGAGCTTGACGCGGCGGCGTCGCAACCCGCTGACAAGGATGCCGACAAGGGCCGCCTGGCGGCAATTCTGCGGCGGCCGGAATACCTTCCCAAACCGCCGGAAAGCAACGCGCTCGAACGTTTGCTCGTGCGATTTTTGCGCTGGCTGGAAAAGCTCATGCCGCGCTTGAAGCCAGTACATCCCGGTAATTTGTCGTGGATTTCGCGGATAGTCCAAATCATCGTCATCGCTGTTTGTCTCGGCGCAATCGCTTATCTCATCTGGCGGTTCGGCCCGCGTCTCGTGCGCGGCCGGCGCAAGAAAAAGAAGAAACGCGAAGCGCGAATCGTGCTGGGTGAAAGGCTCGAGCCTGATCAAACATCCGCGGACCTGCTGACGCAGGCCGAGGGGCTCGCTCGCGACGGCAACTTACGCGCGGCGATTCGCAAAGCTTATATCGCGCTGCTCTGCGAGCTTGGCGATCGGAAGATCATCAGCCTGGCCCAGTACAAAACCAACCGCGATTATTTGAATGCCGTGCGAGACAAAGGTTCGTTGTATCCATCGATGCGCAAACTGACGAATATGTTTGAGCTGCATTGGTATGGATTTGTGCCCGCCGGCGAAAGCGAGTGGGATGAATTCAGAACCGGGTACAAGAAGATCTTTAGGAGTGATCAGTGATCAGTGGCCAGTGACGGGTGGACGCGACACAGCCAATGAAGAACGAGCAATGAAAGACACGGTCGGTTCTTATCACTTTCTGTCTCGGTCTTAATCATGCTGATCAGTAACTAATAACGCGCCGGAATTACCGGCCACTGGCCACTAGCCACTGACCACTGGCCACTGGTCACTGACGACTGCTTCTCATGCGTCAACGCCTATTCATTATCATCACCCTCATCGCCGTCGTAGTGGTGCTCGTGTTGCTTAACGCGGCGTCGTACGTCAAGGTTGAAGAGACGCCTGACACTGAGCTCTCGCCCGACCGGTCCACCTACAACGCGGGCCCGACCGGCACGCGGGCGCTCTATGATTTTCTGCATGAATCCGGTTACGACGTAACGCGCTGGCGCGAGTCAACCGCCGGTTTACTGGCTTCCACCGGCCCCAAGCCGGCGACCGTTGTGATCGTAGGCGAAACCAAAGTCGAGTTCACCAAAGTCGAAAGCAGAGAGCTTCTGCTCTGGGTGGCAGCCGGCGGTCGACTTGTGATTGTCGATCGGTCGCCGCAAAGAAGGCTTTTGCCAAAAAGCGGTGAATGGGAAGTTCGAGCGTTCATGACGAACTTTCCGTTGGGTGATCTCGATCCCACTGACTTTCAGGCGATGACTCGCGAGGTCAAGCAACTCGCGCCGACGCAACCAACCGTTCTGGCGCGTAACCTTGAAACAATCATGCCCTCGCGATTCGCGAGCGCGTTGTCATTCCTACGGGTGCCGCCTTCAAAAAAAACGAAGAACTCAAATTCAAACAGTTCCCCGGCCGATCAAAACGAAGATGATGATGACGATTTCGATTCGCACCCTGATGTCGAGGTGGCGAGCGGCGAAACCGGCGCAGGTTCGCCCGCGCCCGTAGCAACGTTCGCGAATGATCGCGGAGCCGTGGTTGCTGAATATCCCCACGGCCATGGCCGCATCGTTCTGGTGTCCGATCCTTATCTGTTTGCGAACAACGGAATCAATCGCGCCGACAATCTACAGCTGGCGATCAATGTAGTCGTCGGCACCGGCGGCGTAATCGCCTTCGACGAATTTCATCAAGGACGCGCCTCGAGTCACAACGCGCTGTTTCAATATTTTGAGGGCACGCCGGTGCTCGCGATTTGCGCGCAGCTAATACTGATCGGCGTCGCCATTATCTGGTCACGCGGCACGCGCTTCGGCCGGCCTTTGCCGCTGCCGCACGTCGACCGGCGCTCGAGTCTTGAATTCGTCGCGTCGATGGCTGAGCTGCAGCAGCGCGCCAAGGCCCATGATCTGGCGTTGGAAAATATTTATATGCGCGTGCGGCGCGTTTTGGTTCGCCACGCGGGTCTCAATCAAAACAGCAAGCGCGCGGATATCGCGGCGCGGGTTGCCGTGCGTTCCAAGGTCAATGAGAAACAGCTTGAATCATTGATGCGCAGCTGTGAAGATACAATCAACGGGGCGGCGACCAGCGCAAAGGACACTTTAAAACTCGTCAGACGGCTGCGTGAACTGGAAGCGCGCCTGGGATTGCAGGGTCGCGCGCGTGACGATAAACAGAATGCCGAAGCAAGTTAGGTCAGAAGCGCCTGCGGTAGCGGGCGGTTGATCTCTCATTTACTAACCAGGTTGATTTCAAAAGGCTAACCGCCCGCTACCGCCGGCGGTTCTGACAAAACTATGCCAGAATACGTCTCCGCAACTGTCACACACATTCAGAATGAATTGCGCAAGGTGATCGTCGGCCAGGATGAGCCCATCGAACAGATTCTCGTGGCCCTGCTGGCGGAAGGCCATGCGCTGATCGAAGGCGTGCCCGGAACCGCAAAGACGTTGACCGTCAAAACGCTCTCGCGCATCCTGAATGCCGGATTCGGCCGCATTCAGTTCACGCCGGACCTCATGCCTTCGGACATCACCGGCACGAACGTCTTCAACATGGCGAGTTCGACTTTCAGTCTGCGGCGTGGGCCGGTCTTCACCGACCTGCTGTTGGCCGATGAAATCAACCGCACGCCGCCCAAGACTCAGGCAGCGTTGCTCGAAGCGATGGAGGAACGGCAGGTCACCATCGACGGCGAAGGTTATTCACTCTCGCCGTTGTTCACCGTGCTGGCGACTGAGAATCCGATCGAATACGAAGGCACCTACCCTCTGCCCGAAGCGCAGCTCGATCGTTTCCTGCTGAAAATTATTTTGACCTACCCGTCGGCGGCAGAAGAGCACCAGGTGATCGCGCGTTGGGACGAGGGCTTTAATGCCCGGCGGCTCGATCAGATTGAAATCGAACCGTTGGCGGAAGCGGACGCGATTTCGCGTTGCCGCGCCGAGATACGAAATATGCGGGTCGAGGCGGGTGTGCAGCGCTACATAGTGGACATCATCCGGCGCACGCGCGACCACGCCGCCGCGCATTACGGCGCCAGTCCACGCGCCGCGGTGGCCTTGCTTTTGTGCTCGAAATCGCTGTCGGCAATTCGCGGTCGCGACTTCACGACGCCCGATGATGTGCGCGACATCGCCCGACCGGTCCTGCGTCATCGTTTGACCCTGCGCGCCGAAGCGGAGTTGGATGGCGCGACTCCTGATTCCGTCATCAGTGACATCCTGCAAACCGCTGAAGTGCCGCGCTAAATGCGTTTCGTATTTACCAAACTGTTCTATGTGCTGCTGGCAGTCGGACTGGCGCCGCTCTCGCTTTCCTGGAACCGGCCGATGTTGCGCTGGTTCGCGGTGGCCTATGACATCGCAATTTTCATCGTCGCGATCTTTGACGCCTGGAACAGTAAATTGCCGCCGCAGGTTGGCATTGCGCGGCACTTCGGCAGCCGCTTCGCAGTGGGCGCGGAAACAGAAGTGCGCATCGACATAACTAATCACACGCGGCAGGATCTGTCGCTGATTATCAAAGACGAGTATCCGCCGCAGATGAAACTGGAGGGCTCGCGCGAGGCGCAGTTGAACGTCGACGCGCAGACGGCGGCATCGTTTTCTTATTGGCTCAGTCCGCCGAAGCGCGGCCGTTTTGATTTCGGTCTGATCGCAGTGCGCTTTGTTTCGAAGTGGCATTTGGTTTGGAAGCAAACGCGCGCCGGTGAGGCGATGTCCGTCAAGGTCTATCCCAATATGCGGCGCGCGCGCGAGGCAGAGTTGCGAGCGCTCGGCACGCGTTCGTTCGTCGCCGCACGGCGAAAGTCGCAGTGGCGCGGCGAAGGCCGTGACTTCGAATCGTTGCGCGATTATGTCCGCGGCGATGAAATGCGTCACATCTCGTGGACCGCCACGGCGCGGCGCGGCAAACTCGTCACGCGCCAATATCAGATGGAGCGTGACCAGACAATTCTGATCGCGCTCGACGCGGGACGCTTGATGACGGCGCGGATCGAAAACGAAACCAAACTCGATTCAGCGGTGCATGCGACGTTGGCGCTCATGTCGGCTGCGGCGCGCGCCGGCGATAATGCGGGACTGCTCGTTTTTGGGCGCAAAATCAAGGCGTTTCTGCCGCCAAAGCGTGGCGCCGAACACCTGGACGCAGCCCTGGAGGCGCTGCACGCAGTCGAGCCGGAAATGATCGAACCGAGCTACTCGCGCGCCTTTGAATTTATCTCTGCGAACAGCCGCCGGCGCTCGCTGGTGGTGGTGATGACGGACCTGGTCGATGAAGAAGGCTCTCGCGAATTGCTTTCGGCGTTGAAGCTTCTGCGACCGCGTCACCTGCCGCTGGTCGTGACGATTGCCGATCGAGATTTGAAAGCTGTCGTGCGCGAGCCGCCTGAGAATGAACGCGAAATGTTCACGCAATCGGTGGCGGAAGAAATCATCCATCTGCGCGAAGCCGCGCTGCGGTTAGTCGAATCGCAAGGAGGCTTAGCGTTGGATGTAACGGCCGCCGCACTCGCACCGAAGTTGTTGGAAACGTATTTGCGAGTGAAGGAGCGAGGCCTGCTGTAATTCGAAACAAAGATCAGTCGTGTTTAGAAGCCGGACTTGTCCGGCTCTCGTGTGCGGCGGACGAGTCCGCCCTCTAAACGGTTATTGAGATTAGTCGCTGTCACCGTCATCTCCGCGTCCCGCCAGAAACAGATACGAATACAACGTGATGCCGGTAATCACGCCGATGCCGATTTTGATTGCCGACGGAATTGGCTGTGGCGAGATGAAGCCTTCGATGATTCCGGCGACGATCAGCAGGGGGACGCAGCCGACGATCAGCCGCACGGCGTCGATGCCGTGAGATTTCAAAGCATCGGCGCGCGAAAGATTACCGGGCATCAGCAGTGCGGTGCCGATCAACAGGCCGGCGCCGCCTGCGATGAAGATACAAGTCAACTCGATCACGCCGTGCGAGATCACAAAGCCGAACAACAAATCATTTCCGAAGCCGGCTCGATAGCAGAGCGCCAGGATCGCGCCGAATGAGGCGCCATTAAAGGCGAGCACGTACAGCGTTCCCAGCCCGAAGATCGCTCCCAGCGCGAAGGCATAGAAGGTCACGCGAATGTTGTTTGTGAAGATCGCGGTCGAGCCGATCTGATTTGCCTCATTCAATCGCTCCCACCAGTGCGTCCGATGATTGATGACAATTTCGCGGAAATACGGCGGGATGCCGGCAAATTCAGAGAAGTCTGGATCGTGACGCGTGCCGAAGAACGCAATCGCCGTGAACAACCAGAAGATCCCGAAAGCCGTCGCGGTATAGCGCAGCGTGCGGCGAAAAGTCCGGGGAAAATCGCGACTAAAGAAATTTCGAATGCGCTGACCGCCTTGCGCGTCAGCGCGGTAAATTCGACCGTGCGCGCGAATGACCAGGCTGTTGAGATAGTTGACGAGACGCGGATCGCGCGACTCGGCGCGGGCGATCGCGAGATCGGAAGCGGTGCGGCGGTAGATGCGGCCCAGCTCCTTCACTTCTTCGCGATGTAGTTTTCGCAGCGTCATGCGATCGAGCAGCTGCAGCAACTCCTCGAGTCTCTGCCAAACGTTTTTGCGTTCGTTGATGAATTTGTCGATCGGCACGATGGCAATTTCGGATTGCGGATTTCGAATTGCGGATTTAAGTTAAGCAAAACCGAATCTCTGCAATGAACGATTCAATCCGCAATCCGCAATCGGAAATCCGCAATCGTCTCGTGGAGTGTGTACCAAACTTCAGCGAGGGCCGCAAGAGTGAAACGATCGACCGCATCGCGGCGGCCGTTGCCGCGGTCGCCGGTGTGGTCGTTTTGAATCGGCATATCGACGTCGATCACAACCGCTCGGTCATTACCTTTGTGGGTGAGCCGAGCGCGATCGTAGACGCCGCCGTCAAAGCAGTCGCTGCCGCCAAGGAGCTGATCGATTTGAGAACTCATGCAGGTGTGCATCCGCGTATCGGGGCCACCGACGTGTTGCCGTTTGTTCCCGTCAGCGGCGTGACGATGGACGAATGCGTGGCGTTGGCGCGCGCGGCGGGACGCCGGCTCTGGCAGGAACTTTCGATTCCAGTCTACTTTTACGAGCGCGCGGCGCTGCGTCCTGATCGAGTTCGGCTTGAACATGTGCGCGGCAAAGGCTTCGAATGGCTGCGGCGCGAAGTCGAAACGAATCCCGATCGCGTGCCCGACGTCGGAGAGCCGAAATTGCAGGAAACCGCCGGGGCCACCATCGTCGGCGCGCGTCCATTTCTGATCGCTTTCAACGTAAATCTCAGGACCAGCGATCTATCAATAGCGCAAAGCATCGCGCATGAAATTCGCGAACGTGACGGAGGCCTGCCTTTCGTCAAAGCACTCGGATTCGAGTTGCATAGTCGTGGTCTCGTGCAGGTTTCGATGAACTTGATTGATTACGAAAAGACCGGGATGGCGATGGCCTTTGACGCGGTTCGCGACGCGGCCGCGCGCCGGCAAATCGAGGTCGTGAGCGCAGAAATAGTTGGATTGATTCCGCGGGCCGCACTCGATCGTGAGGCGCCATATTTCCCATACCTGGAAAACTTCCGCGAGACTCTGGTGATCGAGAGTTTGCTTGAACAAATGCGGACAGAAGCGCGACCGCCTGGGCCAAGGGTCGCAGGTGGGCCAACTTAACTCTGGACAGCCCGCCGTCTATTGTTTATTATCGTCGCCCCGCTTCGAGCGGTTTTTCTTTTCATAGTTGGTCACCGCGGCCAATTCCAAGTCAGCTAACGGATCGCGTGGCAGCGCCGGTACCCCTCCCGCTCGTGGCGACTTCTCGGGCGATTCCACAACCGGAGGTTAGTTATGCTCAGAATGGGAAAGAATCCAGACGAAAAGAGCCAAAGTCAATCTGACGATTATGCAAACCGAGGGTATTCGCCCTACCAGAACAACGACGCTTATCGCCCCGCGGCGGAGGCCAACGGATCCACCAAGGCGCTGACGGAAAGCGAGGCAATCGCCCGCGAAATTAAGGATGGCAGCCTCAGTGGTTTTGTGGGGAGCGGCACCGTGATTACCGGAGAATCTTCATTCAAATCAATGCTGCGAGTAGATGGACGTTTTTCAGGCCGGATTAATTCGACCGGCGGTACCTTGATCGTCGGTTCCGGCGGTCAGGTCGACGCGAATATCGAAGTCGCAGTCGCCACAATTCATGGCATCGTCAACGGTGATATCGTGGCCACTGACCGCGTCGAACTGGGGCGTGCCGCGAAGCTGACGGGCAACATCCAGACGCCTTCGCTCGTGATCGAGCAAGGTGCAGTGTTCGAAGGAAGCTGCAAGATGACCCAGGCGAAGGCAGCAGCCGACAAGCCAAAGGTCGAACGCAAGGACAACGTAATCGATGTCGCGAAACCGGCTGTGAAGCCGGAGGCGAACGCGAACTCCAAGCCGGCCGCAGCTGCGGTCGCCAGCTAAACAGTTTCTAAATCGATGTGGAGAAGGCGGATCGTTTTGGTCCGCCTTTTCTATTGCGACGCCAACACATTCGCGCGGCGACAATCTCTTTCGCAGCCTGTACAATTTGATCACCGAATCAGTTATGGACCGAAGACTTCAATGCATTGCGGGCGCGTTCGTCGGACTCACGATCGGCTGTGCCGTCAGCGCCGCACAAACTTCCAGGCGAGCTCAAACTCAGGCCGCGGTGCCTGACGCGACACTGCTGACGATCATCCGGCATGAAGACGAACGGCGCTGGGACGATCAGTTGAAGGCGCTCATCACGAGTGGCGATCCGAAAGTGCGCGCGCGCGCAGCGCTGGCTGCCGGCAGAATTGGTGACGACAAAGCGGTCGAGTCGCTGACCGACGCACTGCTCATGGACCGGGACAATGCCGTGCGTCAGATGGCGGCGTTTGCCCTGGGTGAAATTGAATCGCCGGGCGGCGCGTACGCTCTGGTGACCGTCGTGCAGGACCCTGAAAAGCCGGCCAGAGCGAGGGCGATTGAAGCACTGGGGAAAGTTACGGCCGCGATGAACGCGGCCAAGCCCGCCCCCAACACTCTGGACGATGACCGGCTCGATCAATGTAAAGCGACTATCGTGAATGCGCTGAGATTCGAATTACAGCGCAAGCCCGGTCGTGATCGGATGAGCGTCCTCTTTGGACTGACCGCAGTGTTAAGAACGCGCCCTGACGGTGTCGGATCGCTCGTGACGAAGTTCCTTGACGATGCTGATCCCGCAATCGTCGCGACGGCGCTGAATACGATGGCGCGGCTGCGTTTGAAAGATGGCAACGAGCGGGTGCGGCAACTACTCAGTCACAGCGATCCAATCGTACGCGCGAATGCCGCGCGGGTGATTGGCACCGCGGAGCACAAAGAGGCATTTGACGCGTTGCTGGCGCAGGCCTTGAATGATTCTGACCTGCGTGTGCGCGTGAGTGCGATTCGATCGCTGGGTGCGTTGAAAGACCCGCGCGGGACGACGCCTCTGCTCAATCGCGGCAAAGGTCTTTTGACGAAGGCCAGGTCGACGAAGCTCGAGCGCCCGGCTGAACTGAACGAGATTCTCGAAATTGTTACCGTCCTGGGAAATCTGCTCAAGAATTCAAAGTCTGCCGAGGCGATGGGTTGGTTGCGCGACGTTCGTTCATTAGTCAACGCCAGCGCGCCCGAGGTTGAAATTGCAATGGCTCGCGTCGACCCTGAATTCTATGTGACTGAAGAACAGAAGTTCGGTGTCGGAAGCCCGGCGAGTGATGCCCAGGGCCTGAGAGAGATTGCCACCATCAAAAAGACGCAACCTGAAGTGAACAAGGCCGCCGAATTTGTGCCTTCGTGGATGCATGACGTGCTTACCTGCTCGCCGCACACGAAAGCAGTGTCGCCCAGGGCCAAATCAAAGACGGATCGAAAATGCTTGTTAACCGCTGTTTCGGTTTCTCCGTTCCTGCAGGCTTATGCGGCTTACCAGCCTGCCGACCTGGCGACGGTTCTCATCGATCGACTCAGGGACTCGGACGTGGTCGTGCGGTCAACTGCCGCTGAATTGCTGGGAGAACAACCGCTCAGCGAAACGAACACGCGCGCGTTGATCGATGCGTTGCCGCGCGCGTTGCGCGACAAAGATTCCGACGATGCGGCGTTGGCGATTCTCGGCGCGCTGGCTAAACAAAAGAGCGCAACCGCGAATGCTGCAATCAAAGCCGCGCTCAATTCATCGAACCAACTGATACGTCGCCGGGCGGTGGCGCTGCTAAAGACGAACGGTGCGGGTGATTTCTCTGAGCGCATCGGCACGGTGCAGACGAGCAATACCGCGTTGGATTATCGCCGGGCCATGTCGCGCATCGGCAAGCACGTGACCGCGATCGTCATCACGACTCGCGGCTCCTTCACAATTCAATTCCTGCCGGAGGATGCGCCGCTCACAGTCGATAATTTCGTGCAGTTGGCCCGGCGCGGGTATTTCAATGGACAGACAATTCCGCGCGTGGTGCCGAACTTTGTGATTCAGGCCGGCGATCCGCGTGGCGATCAAAATGGCGGCCCCGGCTACCAAATTCGTTGTGAAATCAACGAAGTGATGTTCGAACGGGCGGCCGTCGGCATGGCTCTGTCGGGTAAGGACACCGGCGGGTCGCAATGGTTCGTCACGCACTCGGCGCAGCCGCACCTGGACGGCGGCTACACTGTGTTTGGAAACGTGATTCGTGGCATGGACGTGGTAGACAATATCGTGCGCGGTGACATGATTCGCCGTGTGATCGTCAGCGAGAGATGAACATGAACCACCGAGGACACAGAGAAAACCGATTAGATGGAGCCTATCTCTCTCTAAGATTCCCCTGTGTCCTCTGTGGTAGGTTCATGGTTTGTGTATGGGCCGTTATTTTGCTGGGGGCGCCAATTGCGGCCCAGGATCGACAGACGACGACGCGTGATAACCGGCTTCGATATGATCTGAAATTGGCGATCAATTTCGACGATCACACCTACACCGGGACAGAGCAAGTGCATTGGGTAAACCATGGTGACCGCGCGACGTCGACGATCTTCTTTCATCTCTATCCCAACATGCGGACGCCGGATTACGTCGCGCCGACGCAAAGGAATGATGCGGGTCAGATCGTTACCGACGAACCGCGACTGGACATCACCGATGTGCGTGCTGTCGATAACAAGACGCCAATCTCTTTTTCTTTCGATGATTTGCAAACGACTCTGCGACTGAATTTGCGCGAGCCTCTGCGTCCCGAGGCCGCCATCGATATTCAGATCAAATTCAAAGGCACGGTGCCGGAGATCGATCCCGACGAGACGGGCATCGTTACTCACGTGCTGCAACAGGTCAGCGCCGCCATCCGCAGCGAACGTGAACTGCGGCGCGCGCGCGACACGAACTTTGTGTGTCGCAGCGTCATGATGCTGGCAACTTCATTTCCGATTCTGGCCGCGCGCAGCGGCGACGACTGGCTGCGCCGAATCGAACCAACCATCGGTGATTCGTTGACCACTGAAGCGGCCGACTTCAATGTGACGATTGAAGCGGCTTCGGGGATCAGCCTCTTCACGCCCGTTCCCGCCTCGGAGGTTACTCATAAAGACAAGCTCGATTCGCATCGCTTTGCCGGCGAGAACCTGCGTGACTTTGCGATCATCGCCGGACGCAACCTGAAGTCCGAAGAGCGCCGCGTCGGTGAGATCACCGTGCGGTCGCTTTATCGCGGCGAACACGAATCAATCGCGCAGCGAGTCTTGACGATTGCGACGAACGCTTTGCGTATCTATGAACAAAAATTCGGCCCCCTGCCGCTGAAGACCGTCACGATTGCCGACGTGCCGCTGGTCTCCACGTTGGGCAGCGTAGAGTCAGCCGGACTGAGTGCGATTGCCAGCGCCTTCTATGTCGATTTCGATTCGGCGACGATGCGTAACCTGCCCGACATCATTCGCGATCAGCGCGCCTCGGTCGAGGAAAGTCTCGAGTGGACGGTCGCGCGCGTCGTCGCTCATCAATGGTGGGGCGCGGCAGTCGGCAACGACGCGGGCCGCGAGCCGGTGCTGGATGAGTCGCTCTCAAATTGGTCCGCGTTGCTCTACTACCGCGAGATGCATGGCGAAGAACAGACCAGGAACGCGCTCGAGGAACAACTGCGCGGAGTCTACAAAGTCTATCGGACATTCGGCGGCGAGGACATGGAAGCCAGTCATGCGTCGCGCGAGTATCGCAATTCGTTTCAATATGCCGCCATTGTCGCGACCAAGGGCGCGCTGATGTTCGAAGCGCTGCGGCAACTGCTGGGCGACGACAAATTTTTCTCGGCGTTGCGCGATTATTATCGCGCGAACTCATTGGAAGTAGCCGACATGGACGATCTGCGCGGGGCCTTTATCGCCGAAGCCCCGGTCGAACAAAGACGCGCCGTGAGTCGTACGTTCGATCGGTGGCTGTCGAGCAAGCGCGGCGACGAAGACATTGGGCCACCCGATCCAAAGTTGGCCGAGGAACTTGGGCTGCCGGCGCGGACCGAAGCGAAAGGTGATAAGAATATGCTGACGCCGTTTGCGAAGTTGGGAAAATTCTTCTGGCAGCAGATGACGAAGATACATTAAGGCAGAGGTTGGAGATTAGAGGTCAGAGGTTAGAGGTTAGAGGTCAGAGGTCGGGAGATGAGGGATGATCGTACAGTCAAGAGTTTTATTCTAGCCCATCGACGGTTTGCTGTTCTAACCTCTGGTCTCTAACCTCTTAAAAGACAGGTTAGAGATCAGAAGTCGGATTGCCGAGAGGTGAGGGATGAACAATACGGTCAAGAGTTTTATTCTACTCATCGACGGTTTGCGGTTCTAACCTCTGACCTCTGGTCTCTAACCTCTTAAAAAGACAGGTTAGAGGTCAGAAGTCGGATTGCCGAGAGATGAGTGGTGAACAGTCAAGAGTTTTATTCCAGCCCATCGCCGGGTTGTTGTTCGAACCTCTGACCTCTGGTCTCTAACCTCTTAAAAAAGACATGCAGCAGTACAACGATCTCGAATTAGCTTCACCGGGGAAGCAGCGTGTATTGCGCCCTTCCGCGATCCAGATAGAACGTGAACTCGAAGTCCTCACCCAATTGATGGACAACCAGTTTCGAGTTCCTATTCTCGATTGGCGCTTTGGGTTTAATGCCATCATCGATCTGATTCCTGAATTCGGCGACATCGCGACGACGCTGGTAGCGCTGTACATTCTGGTTTCCGCCGTTCGTTATCGCGTGCCGAAAATTACCCTGCTGCGCATGGGACTCAACATCGGCATCTATTTTGTCGGCGGCATAGTTCCGTTCTTCGGTTACCTGTTCGATGTTTGGTGGAAGCCGAACGTTCGCAATCTCGATCTGTTGCGGCGCCGGGCAACTGTCTCGGCGGCCGAAGCCAAACAAGGCCGCAAGAGCGATTGGTTATTTGTGTCACTGATCATCGGCGGCATCATTGCGCTGTTCTTTGGGTCGGTGATGCTGACGATTGTGGTCTGGTGGTATCTCGCGACGCATTTGCAGTTCGGCTTCTAGTTAATGTCAGTACCCTGAGCGTTGCCACGGGATCAGGTGACTGTTAAGAAAATCGTCGATCCGGTCGCTAACGCTCCCGGTACGCTCAATCATGGAAACCGTAATCACCGTTCGCGATCTTAAGAAAACGTTCAAGCCGAAATCGCGGAAAGGCGTCGAGGTCAAAGCGCTCGACGGCATTTCTTTTGAAGTTTCGCGCGGCGAATTCTTTGGTCTGCTCGGACCAAACGGCGCGGGCAAGACGACTACCATCGGAATCCTGACCACCCGCGTGTTGCCGACCGAGGGCGTGGCGCAAATCGAAGGCATCGACGTCGCGCGCGATCCGGTTTCCGTGAAGCGTCGCATCGGCGTAGTGCCGCAAGTGAACAATCTGGACCGCGCGCTGACGGCGAAAGAGATTCTGTTATTCCACGCTGAATACTTTGGCGTGCCGAAGCCGCAACGCGAGGAGCGCGCGCATCGTTTGCTCGAGCGGTTCGAACTAACCGAACGGGCCGACGAGAAGATCACTGGCTGGTCGGGTGGCATGGCCCAGCGGCTCAAGATTGGCCGGGCGCTGATGCATGACCCGGCAATTCTCTTCCTGGATGAGCCGACCACCGGTCTCGATCCGCAGGCGCGCCGCGCGATGTGAATTGTTGACCGAACTGAATCAAAAAGGGTTGACGATTCTGTTGACGACACACTACATGGAAGAGGCCGATCAGCTTTGCGGCCGCACCGCGATTGTCGATCACGGTAAGGTCCTGGCGCTTGATTCACCGGCGCAACTGAAGCGCAGTGT
>DATANL010000333.1:0-3508 GCA_036266295.1 Pyrinomonadaceae bacterium
GTTCCTGCCAAGCTTTCTTTTTGGTCTCGCGTTAGCGAGACATTCGAGTTCGACGGGAAGAGTGCCGTCGGCTGTGCGTTTTTTTAGCGCGCTTCCACAAAACTTGTTCACTTCGTATGGGAGGAAATGATGATTAGCAGAACTTGGAGCCGTAAGTCGATTGCGTTCTGTGTCGCAGTTGCCGTTCTGAGCGTTTACTCAATGGTGGCGGCAGCGCCGCAGAAAGCATCAGGCGAGCTTTCGGTTTCTGGTCAAGTAACCGTCAACGGGCAAGCCGCGATCTCTGGAGCGACGATCTTTTCAGACAGCGTCATTACCACGGCGGGCAATAGCAATGCGACGGTCAGCCTGGGCAAGCTGGGTCGAGTTCAGTTGTATCCGAACTCTTCAATTAAGTTGAGCTTTAGCGACGGCAATATTTCAGGATATCTCGATGCGGGCCGCGTGCAAGTTTCGACCCTGGCCGGCAACTCAGCGATTGTCACCGCGAAGGATGGAGCTGCTGTGGCTGATCCCAGCCAAGCCTCGACCTTCATGGTTGATCTCGAGTGCGGCAACATGGTCGTTGCATCACAAGCAGGTCAAGTCGAATTGAGGTCGGGTGGCAGTGCCAAAGCTGTGGCCGCCGGTACTTCTGAATCGGCTGGAACACCGCAGCCTGGTACGCGTTGCACCAGACTTACCAAACCGGATTCGTTCGGTCACCTTAGTGGTGGTGCACTCGCCGCGTTGCTGCTTGCAGCAGGTGGCGCTGTGGCCGCAGCGATTTTCGCGAGCAATCACGACGATACGCTTAACTTCGGTGGTTCCGTTACCGTCATTAGTCCGACGCGATAGACGCCGTTCAATCCATAACAATAGCGCGTTTCAACGCGCTTTCGACACACTTTGCGGGTCACGCGCGATGGCGCTCGTGACCCGTAAGTTTTGCTCGGACATCCCTTGCAGCTGTAGGAATCGAGAATGCATATAGCCGTGATCGGCTCCGGTTACGTAGGACTGGTTACCGGAGCATGCTTTGCTGAGTTTGGGGTCGATGTTATTTGTGTCGATGTTGCGGTCGAGAAAATTGAGCGACTGAAAAACGGCGAAAGTCCCATCTACGAACCCGGTCTCGATCAGCTTTTACAGAAAAACTTAAAAGCAGGCCGCCTCAGCTTTACCACAGATATTGCCGCCGCCATCAAGCAATCATTAGTAATCTTCATCGCCGTCGGCACTCCTCCAAAGCCCGATGGTTCCGCTGATCTCTCGTTCGTCGAGAAAGTCGCCGAAGACATCGCGGATCACATGGACAGCTACAAGGTCGTCGCGACCAAATCTACGGTTCCGGTTGGCACCGGCAAACGCATCGCGCAAATCATTACCCAGCGCCAGAGTAAGCCGATTGAGTTCAGCGTCGTGTCCAATCCGGAATTCCTTCGCGAAGGCGCGGCCATTGCCGATTTCATGCGCCCGGATCGAGTTGTGATCGGTGGTTCCGATCCCCAGGCAATAGCGATTATGCGGGATCTCTATCGGCCGCTTTATTTAATCGAGACTCCATTCGTCACGACGTCATTGGAAGGCGCCGAATTGATCAAGTATGCGGCGAATGCGTTTCTGGCCACCAAGATTTCGTTTATCAACGAGATCGCGAACCTTTGCGAAGTCGTAGGTTGTGATGTGCACGACGTGGCGCGGGCCATCGGCATGGACCGCCGCATTGGGTCAAAGTTTCTGCACGCCGGTCCGGGATTTGGCGGTTCGTGTTTTCCGAAGGATACCGCGGCCCTGTCAGTTATTGGCCGTCAATACTCTTCGCCCACCCGGATTGTTGACGCGGTCATGGAAGTGAATCGGCTACAACGTCTGGCAATGATTCCGAAAATTGAGAAACTCACCGGCGGCGATCTGAAAGGCAAGCGCATCGCTGTGCTCGGCCTGGCCTTCAAACCGGAAACGGATGACATGCGGGACGCACCTTCACTCGATATTATCGAAGGATTGGTCGAGAATGGCGCAACCGTGGTGGCGTTTGATCCGGTAGCGCAGAGTGAAGCGGAAAAGATGCTGCCCAGGATCGAATATGCGGCCAACGAATATGACGCGGCGACAGATGCCGACGCGTTGGTATTCGTGACTGAATGGAATCAGTTTCGCGCCCTGGACATGAAGAGAATCATGGCATTGATGAAGGTGCCCCGGATTGCTGATTTGAGAAACATTTATACGCCCTCGGACATGCGCGAGATGGGCTTTGAATATGTGGGGGTGGGACGGTAATTATGTCGCTGTCCGGCATCGCGCTGGTTACGGGAGGCGCTGGCTTTATCGGATCACACATTGCGCGCGCGTTGGTAGACGCCGGCGCACGCGTTCGGGTCATCGACGATCTTTCGACAGGTTCAACTCAGAATCTGGACGAAATCGGCGGTGAGGTGGAGTTTATTAACGCCAGTATCAACGATGCCGCGGTGCTCAATCGGGCTATGCAAGGCGTCGAACTGGTGTTTCACGAAGCTGCGATCCCGTCGGTGCCCCGCTCTGTGCAACAGCCGCGCGAAACTCACGACGCCAGTGTTAATGGCACCTTTAACCTGCTGTTGGCAGCTCGCGATGGCGGCGTGCGCCGGGTTGTCTATGCGGCCTCGAGTTCCGCTTACGGCGATCAGATCGAGTCACCGAAAGTCGAATCGATGCGGCCCGATCCCTTAAGTCCGTATGCGGCGGCGAAGCTGGTCGGCGAATACTATTGTCAGGTCTTCACTCGGAGCTACAACCTGGAAACCGTCTCACTCAGATACTTCAATGTGTTCGGTCCGCGTCAGGATCCGAGTTCACAATACTCCGGCGTTATCTCGAGATTTATCCTGGCGCTTGAAACCGGTGAACGTCCCACGATTTTCGGTGATGGTGAACAGACGCGCGATTTCACTTACGTCGCGAATGCGGTCGAGGCCAACATGCGGGCGGCTCAGGCGCCGGAAGCGAGCGGCAAAGTATTCAACATTGCCAACGGCAAGAGCATTTCAATCAATGAAGTGCTCGAGGTCTTGAAACGCCTGACTGGTCGAAATGAAATAACAGCCGACTACGAACCCGTGCGCGCCGGCGATGTCAGAGACAGCCTCGCTGACCTTAAAGCCGCCAATGCCTTTTTGGGCTATGAACCGAAGGTGGGCCTGGAAGAAGGTCTGCAGCTGACGCTCGACTGGTGGAAGACCAGCCGGTTCAGTCGTGCCGGTTAAAATTCGGTTGCTGAAACGACGCCCAAAGCCACGGCGCGCGCTTTAGTGGCCCTGCGACAACTTCCCAATCAGCGAGAACATCGGCAGGTACATCGCAATAACGATCGATCCGATTGTTACTCCCAGAAATCCGATCAGCACCGGTTCGATTAGAGTCAGCAAGTTAGCAATCGCTGCGTCGACTTCTGATTCGTAGAAGTCAGCAATCTTACCGAGCATCGCGTCAAGCGCGCCGGTCTGCTCGCCGATGCCAACCATTTGCGAAACCATGTGCGGGA
>DATANL010000334.1:0-5403 GCA_036266295.1 Pyrinomonadaceae bacterium
CAACTTCTTCACAAATGGAAAAGATGGCTTCGATCGGCGTGTGCGGAATGTTCTGTTCCTGCAAACAGCGGATGACTTCGATAATCACCGCGCAGCCTGATTTATCGTCACCGCCCAGCACGGTCGTGCCGTCAGTGCGAATGATGTCGCCTTCGACGATTGGCTTCACGCCTTCGCCGGGAACGACGGTGTCCATGTGCGCGCTCATCATGATCGTCTGCGTGCCGGCCAGCGTGCCGGGGAACCGGGCGATGACGTTGCCGCTATTGCCGCCGACTTTCTCGCCGGCGTCGTCAATCTCGACCTGCGCGCCCATCTCTTCGCAGTATTTCTTAATGCATTCCGCAACGTCGCGCTCCTGGCGCGAGTGACTATCAATCTGCACTAATTCCAGTAGAAGGTTTTTGATACGCCCCTGGTTAATCATCGGACCTCCAAGTGATAAGCGTGGATAAAAATCAAATCGTAAAAAGGAAGAAGCTGATATTAGCTGGAACCGGGTAGAACGCAAAACGTAGACGCGGGGATTTAGTTGCCCGCAAACCCAAACTCTGATATGAGGGCCAAGCCCCCGATATTAAAACTTTGACCGAATGGAGAAAACCATGGCTAATTCAAGACAAGTGCTCGTCGCTCTCTCCCTTTTCTGCTTCTTGTTCTCGACCGCAGTTGGCCAGAAAAACAACCTCAAGCGTTCGTCTTTCACGATAACAGCTACGGTTCGCGGCGATCGAGTGCGCATTGCCGCACCGACAGCGGTGCAAATGCGTTTAGAAGTGTATGCATCCGATGGCGAGAAACTGTTGGATCAGGAAATGAGAGGGGGCAATGTTTTTGACTGGGGCGTTCAAGACGGCCAGGGCGAGCGTCTCTCGCCTGGCGCGTATGTATGCGTGGTAACGGCTAAAAACGTCTCGGGTCAATTGATACAAAAGATCGGCGCCGTGACGCTATCAGAAAAATTCCTGAGACTACAATCCGCCGACAGGCGACAATTATCGCCACGCCAGTCCGCGGCGATTGGGCCAATGGAAGAGAAGCCATCATGGACTGTTGAAGGAGAGGATGCGCGACAAACCGACACGACGAGCGAACTTGCAAATCCGATGCAAGGACTCGGGAAGCCCTTATTTCGTTTTGCCAATTTCGTCGTAGAACCCCCATCAGCTGGAGCTGGGTCAGGTGCAGAACGACGGGCAGCGTCCCTGTTCCCGTTCACCGGGACGACGAACCACATTGCTAAATTCATCGACAACTCAGGTACTCTGGGCGACTCTACTATCCAGGAAACGAGCGACGGAAAGGTTGGCATAGGATACCTGCCAAGTGGGACTGATACCAGGTTTGGGGTCACCGGGCTCATTAAGTTCGATTCAACATATGAGGGTACATACATCGGAGAATTCACCGGCACGGCGTTAGCGCCAGCCGCTACCGGAAGTGTCGGTAATACTGCCGTAGGGACCAGTGCTTTGCGCTATGTTACGTCCGGCGGAGACGACACTGCTCTGGGCGCAAACGCGCTGAAAGCCTTAACCACCGGAAACTACGACACATCTCTGGGGGTGGACTCTTCACTTAACATGAGCACCGCTTACGCTAATACGGCGGTCGGAAAATCGTCGCTTTACACGACGACCACTGGCAGCCAAAACACTGCTGTCGGAGCGTTTTCCATGTGGTCGAATACCACCGGCGGTGGGAACACGGCGGTCGGAGTGAATTCGCTATACTCTAATGCCGATATTAGTGGAACAGCCGGTACGTACAACACTGCCGTCGGATGGGACGCTTTATATTCCAATGTGTCAGGAACTCAGTCGGTCGCAGTTGGAGCCGCCGCTTTGCAGAATTCCACGGGCTCAAACAACGTGGCGATCGGTACCAGCGCCGGAGCTTCAGTGACGAGTGGAACACAAAATGTAATCGTCGGAACCAATGCTGGAACCACCTTAACATCCGGCAGCCACAACTACATGGTCGGCTACGGAATTGAGTTTCCCTCGGCAACCGCTTCGAACCAGCTCAATATCGGCAATCTCATCTACGGAACCGGAGTCGATGGGAGCGGTACTACTGTCTCGAGCGGAAACGTGGGAATTGGCACCAATTCACCCAACGCAAAACTTCAAGTCACGTCGGGCGATGTATACGTGCAAACTCAGGGAAAGGGAATCATTCTGCGGGCAACTGACGGATCGAGCTGCTTCCGTGTGACCGTGAATAACGCGGGAACCTTGTCAGCTTCATCAGTTACTTGCCCTTAACTGAGACATCTGAATCTGTCTTTCGCTGGACGCAAAGCCGCGACGCGTATCAGTCGCCGCTTTCGGTTGCAGGTTTGTTTGTCGGTTATCAATCCCGGTTTGCTATTCACAAGTTGGCCCGCCACTCTTCGCCCTTTTTATTTACCGCGTCGAGCGCCTGTTGCAGTTCATTTCGCATCGCGGCCAGGGCGTCGTCGTCGGCGTCGGACGACACGCTTATGGGTGGCGCGATGGTCACGCGCGCGCGGGTGAAGGGCTTTGGAATCTGCGTGCGGTCCCAGCTTTTCACCTCCCAAAAGCTCTTGGCAGTGAGCGTAAACGGCAGCATTGGGAACCCGGTTTTCTTGGCCAGCAGGACGCTGCCCATCTTCGCTTCGTAGCGCGGGCCTTTCGGTCCATCGATGGCAAAGCCCGCCGGGCAGCCGGCGCGCATCAAGCGCACCATCTCGACAAACGCGCCGGTCGCGCCCCGCGTCGATGAGCCGCGCACCGCACCATAACCGAAACGTTGAATGAAGCGGGCGATATATTCGCCGTCGAAGCTCCGCGAAGTCATGATCACGATCCCGCGCTTTTGAAAAAAGTAAGTCCCCAGGAAAATTCGATTGTGCCAGAAGGTGTAGATAGGAATGTTCTGGTCACGCATCGACGCGTCCCAGTTTTCGCCTCCCTCAATTTCGAATTTCACGGTCTTGCAGATAGTTTTGATCAATAAGTAGAAGAGCAGATCGGCGCCGCGGATGAGAAAGCGCTCTTTGAATGAATAGCCAGAAAGATCAGCGAAGGCGTAGGCGCGGGCGATGTTTGACGAAGCATCCATTAACAGCAAAAACAAGAGATTGAAAATTGAAAATTAGAAATTGCAAATTGCAAATCGCAAATTGATTCTCACGCCGGTCCGCTGCGCCCGGCCGTCAAGCGAACCACCCACGAGCGGCATACCGTCAATTTGAAATTTTCATTTTGCAGTTTTCAATTTTCAATGCTTTTAGCGACTTAATAAATCTGTGCTTCCCCTTCGGGCCGCGTCTTCCATCTTCGATGAATCCATAGCCACTGATCAGGATAACGACGAACGTATTTTTCGACCACGGCCGTGTACTGTTGCGTAAGGCGCCGGACGTCCTCCTCTTCATCGCCGGTGCGCTCCACCTTCAACGGTTCATCGACAATCAAAAGGAATCGCTTTTGTTGCGCGTCCCACGGCGCAAATACCGGCAGGACTTCCGCGCCTGTGCGCAGAGCCAGCTTCGCCACGATGAACGTGGTCGACGCGGCCCGGCCAAAAAAATCGACGAAGATGGCTTCGCGATCGAGCGTGTTGAGGTCGACGAGGATCCCCAGCGTTCCTCCGTTCCGTAAAATCTGAAGCATCTCGCGCGCGGCAGATGTCTTATCAATCGTGCGATTGCCAAGGCTGCGGCGCGCGCGATCAACCATCGCCTCGATTTTCGGATTATCGATCCGGCGCACGAGAAAGCTCAAAGGATGATCGAAAAGTGAAAGCCCGAAACTTGAAAGCTCCCACGCGCCGATGTGACCGGTGAAGAGAATCACCCCGCGCTGTTGCTGCATCGCTGCGTCCAGATGTTCAAGGCCACGGCACTCGATCAAATCCTTCAGGCGTGCGCCCCCGGCTTTATTGAAACGGCTGAATATCGCCAGCAGCCGTCCCAGATTTTCGAACGAGCCGAGCAGCAGCTCGCGGCGTTCAGACGCGGCCAAATCGGGAAAGGCCAATTCGAGGTTGCGTTCGCCCGTCCGTCGAAGCTTGGGAAACCACAATCCAAACCTGGCCATCACGCGCGCCAGGGCAATCCCGCTGTTGAGCGGCAGAGCGCTGAATAAGCCGAGCACCGCGCGCGCCAGCCAGTACTCGGCGTCGATCTGAAGCTTCCCCTTTTTGGACATGGGAAAAGACGCGTAGTGTAGCGTGTCAGCACCGAGAGCGGTAGCGACCGGCTCAAGTGGCCTCCTGTCAGGATCGGGCTACTTGATCCGGTCGCTACCGCTCGGTTCTGACACGATCCAAAGCGCCGTCGCCGCTTGCGCTCTAGCGGCGCACTCCAAAGTTTGGTCTCTTTGTATTAGACTCAGTGCGAAACGTTCCCGGCCGCATCAGTAATCAATGGCTCAACAAACAAATCCTCTCTATCAGCTCGGGCGCTTTGCGTTAATGGGCATTCCGCAGGATGCGGTCTGTTCCGTCGATGTGACCAACCAGTGCAACCTGCGCTGTCACCATTGTTATTTCTTCGAGCACGAACAGCCTGAGAACCTTGCCGTCGAGCGCTGGCGAAATTTTTTCGACAAGCTGCAGGCTGAGGGCTTTCCTTTCTTCTCATGCAGTTGGGTGGGCGGCGAACCGCTGATGCGACCGGAAATCATCGAGATGGGTTCGCAGTATTTCCGGCGCAACATGGTGGTGACCAACGGCACGATTCGCATTCCCGATTGGCCGCACGTGAACTTCAAAGTTTCAGTCGACGGCAAAGAAGCGCGGCACGATCGCCTGCGCGGCGCGAAGACTTATCAAAGAATCAAGCGGCACATACACGATGCGGCGGAACGCAATCTGCGGATTGGCATTACCACGGTCCTGACTCGCGAAAATGAAGCCGAGCTCGAAGACTTTGTCGAGGAGTGGAAGGACGAACCGATCAACGGCGGCATCATCATCGAGTTTTATACTTACATGCATGGCCAGCCGGAAGCCGACAAACTCTGGCTCAATTATGAAGAACGTGACCGGGTGATCGATCGCATCCTGGCGATCAAGGAGAAGTATCCGCACCTCATCGAAATGACGAGGCCTGCTTTGGAATTGTTCCGCTCTGAGAACTGCCGCGCCGTCACCGACAACTGCCTGGCGGCCACGAAGATGGCCTCGTGGGACGTGAGCGGTAACCGAAAAGAGAAGTGCATTCTTGGTCCCAAGGCCGATTGCGATCGGTGTGGCTGCGCCGTTCCATTCTGGTTGCATTCGTTCGACAACCTCGATACAGAAACCATCGAGAAGATGTTCGGCGCGACCGCCGCGACCTATTCGCCTTTCGTGAAACCGGTGCGCCGCGTGAGCCGGGCGTTGACCCGCAAAAGACCGCAGTAGCGCAAATTCCTAATTTGCGCCGGCTCG
>DATANL010000335.1:0-2471 GCA_036266295.1 Pyrinomonadaceae bacterium
CTGAGCAACGCACGGCCACTCGGTCACCTTCGGCGATCGCGTCTTCTACTACTACCTGCAGGTTGGGAAAGGCTTCGCGAAACTGTGTGTGAAACGGCAGAAAGCCTGACGCTCCGCGCAGGGGTTCGTCCGTCTCAGACAGGCCGTGGTTGATGCAGTCTTCCGACATCATCTCAGCAATCGCGTCGGCTCGGCCTTCATTCCAAACTTCCTCGAACCAGCGGCGAATCAAAGCTTTGTTTGCTTGTTGCGTGTTTTGTTCTGACATGAGGCGCCTCCAATTTAGATATGGTGTCAGAAGCCCGACCGTCAGGGAGAGCATGATTCGGACAAGGCCCTTGCTGACGCGCGGGCTTCTGACACAACGGTGCAAGTTAACAACTTGCGCTACTCAAACGTCTTTCTCGTCGATGTGAAACTTATGCATTACCCGATGGACGATGGGTGAAAGGATGATTCCCATCAGCGCGATAAAGATCACGCCGCTGAACAATGCGTAAATCGACGCGAAGACCTTCGCGGTATCGTTCGGCAGTTCACGGACCGGGCCCATGCCTCCAAGAATCATCGAGGCTTCGAGCAATGAATCTACAAGATTAAATCCGGCAATGAAGTGATAGCCGATGATTCCGACCGACAGTCCAACCAGAATCAGCAGTGACGCGAGTCCGAGCGACGCTACGATCCGCTGAACATAGATTGATATCGGCGCCAACTTGTCATGGCGCCTCTCAAACTTTTGCCAGGAATGCTTCTTCTGCCGAGGCATAGAGAGAACTCACGGATGTCGCACGTTCAGCGCGCGCGGCATAATTTCAAACGTGGCCGGCAAACGGCCGACGACTTCGCCATCCAGCTCGACCCGAATTTCGTCGTCCTTTTTTGCGGGACGGGTGGCGACGAGTTTCGCGAGCGAGTGTGACACCTCGTTCATGCGCAGGTGCGCGCCGAGATAAAGCCGGGGAGCATTGGCGAGAATTCGAAATGCGCTGGCGTCGCCGATGGTGATGATGTCAAAAAGCCCATCGTCAAATTTTGCGTCCGGCGCAATCTTCATCCCACCGCCGTAGTAGCGCGCGTTCGCGACGCAAAACTCGGCGATCCGCAAACGCCGCTCCGGCTGATCGTCTAGTTGCACCTTCACTTCAGTCGGCGTGGCCGAGAGCGTCGTTTGCACGGTCGCGGCGGCGTATGAAAGCTTACTGGTCAGCTTGCGCGGTGTGAACGCCGGAATCCACTTTCGTGCTTCGCCGGTCGAGGTGCGATCGAGGACGCTCGTGCTCATCCCAAAGCTTGCGACATTGATGAAGAACCGCGTCTCGCGCTCGCCGCGATCGTTTACAAAGGTGACCCGGCCCACGTCGATCTTGCGCGTGCGACCATCACGTAACGCGCGCGCGGCGGCGGCGATGTTCGTCGGCAAACCAATCGTCCGGCGAAAATCGCTGCCCGTTCCGCCGGGAAGAATCGCCAACTCGGTTTCTTCTTTCGATTCGATGATGCCGTTAGCTACTTCGGAAATCGTACCGTCGCCGCCGCAAGCAATAATCAAACTCGTTTTTTGTTTGGCCGCCTCGGCCGCCAGTTCGCGCGCGTGCCCGGCCGATTCGGTAAAGGTAACGGAAAACGAACCGAAGTGCGTGCGCAGATCGCTGGCAATCTTCGGCCAGTTCTCGCGCGTGGCGCCGTCGGCGGATGCCGGATTGACGATGACGAGGGGTGGTGACATCACAAGGATCTAACCACAGAGGACACGGAGGAAAACAAGAAGAAGAGAAAGAGCGATTTCAATTTCAAAATCAACGGACACCGTACGCTCAAACTAGCCTGAGAGCCAGTGCTCATGCTCTTAACTCTCAGCTCTTAACTCTTTGCCCATTGTTCTCCTCTGTGTCCTCTGTGGTTAATCTATCCCCATATAGCGCACGATCCTCTTCCCCCAACTCGGCGATCTTACTCATCAGGAACTCGCCGATCTCTTTGTAGGTGCGCATGTGATCTTTTTTCCCGATGAACTCTGATAGATCGAGTTGCCGGCCAAAATGGATCCGAATCTTAGCGCCGCCGAACCAGTTTCCCAAGACCTGCTTCGGCAGATTGTTTCCCAGGCCGGCGATAAAGACCGGCAAGACCTGAGGATTCGCCTCTTTGATTAATCTGCCTACACCTGGCTGCGGACGCAAATACGAATAAGGATCGGCCTCCTTGTTGCGCGTGCCTTCGGGGTGAAAACCAATCACATTGCCCGCGCCTTCAGAGCATAGTTGCACTAATCGCCGCAGCGAAAACTTATCGAATGCGCGCTTCTCCGGCACCGGGTTTTTGCCGGTGACGAAGAACGGCGGATACATCGACCACCAGCCCATGATCAGATTCACGAACATGCCGAGTGGATTCTGATAATAAAATCGGCCGCGCACGGGGAAAAAAAGCTGCTTGCGCCATTTCGTCTTTCTAAAGAGCGTCGTCGA
>DATANL010000336.1:0-5414 GCA_036266295.1 Pyrinomonadaceae bacterium
CAATTACACACGCGATACAACCTCGGGCAGTGAAGGGCTGGAACTCCTGTCGCGCATTCGCGCGATCGATCCTACCTTGCCGGTGGTGGTGATGACGGCCTGGGGCAGCGTCGACGTCGCGGTTGAAGCCATGCAGCGCGGCGCGCGTGACTTTATTCAGAAGCCCTGGGAGAACGCGCGCTTGCTCGCCGTGCTGCGGACCCAGACAGAACTGGCACACGCTCTGCGGCGAAGTCAACGCCTTGAGGCTGAAAACCTGACGCTGCGAGACGATGGAGGGCCGGACAAGCGGCCGCGGATCGTAGCTGAATCGCCGGCGATGAAATCAATCATGAACGTCGTCCAACGCATCGGTCCCGCCGACGCGAACGTGCTCATCACCGGTGAGAACGGGACGGGAAAAGAAGTCATCGCCCGTTCGCTCCATGCGGTTTCAGATCGCGCCGCGAAGCCGCTGGTGTCGGTTAACGCGGCCGCACTCTCGGAAGGTCTGTTCGAGAGCGAATTGTTTGGTCACGTGCGCGGCGCATTTACGGACGCGAAAGCCGATCGCGTCGGCCGATTTGAACTGGCCGACGGCGGCACACTTTTTCTCGACGAGATCGCGAACGTGCCGATGACGCTGCAGCCGAAGCTCTTACGTGTGTTGGAAACGGGTGAGTTCGAGCGCGTCGGTTCTTCCAAGACTCGCAAGGTCAATGTGCGGGTGCTGTCGGCGACGAATGCGGACTTGAAAGCTGATGTCATGGCCGGGAGATTTCGGCAGGACCTGATGTTTCGACTGAACACTGTCGAGATTCACCTGCCGCCGTTACGCGAACGACGTGAAGACGTCGCGCCGCTGGCGGAACTTTTTCTGCACCAGCACAGCGAGCGCTATCGTCGCGGACGCATGTGGTTCACCGACCAGGCGCTCGAGGCCCTGCGCGCGCATTCATGGCCGGGAAATGTCCGCGAATTGGACCACGTGGTTGAGCGTGCTGTGCTGATGAGTTCCGCCGAGACAGTGAGCGCGATCGATTTGGCGCTGCAAACAACTCCGGCGGCGCAGCTTTCAGCGCGGCTGGAAGAAATGAGTCTCGAAGACGCCGAGCGATTATTGATTACCAAAGCACTTGCTCGCTTTGACGGCAATGCCAACCGGGCCGCCGAAGCCCTGGGTTTGAGTCGCAGTGCTCTCTACCGCCGCCTGCAAAAGTATGGGTTATCATGACCCCGTGAGCACGCCTGCCAGGCCAGAGCCGACCACAACATTTTCACACCTCGACCCCGGAGCGCGCGGCGCTCGCTTAAAGTTCGAGCGCCGAGTCACGGTGCTCGCGCTGGCTGCCGGTCTGCCGAGTGTCGCCTTGTGCGCGCTGCTGCTCTGGTTTGATGGTTATTCCAGCCGGGTGCAATGGACTGTCGATCTGCTGCTGGTGTGCTTGTGGCTGGGCGTCGCAGCCAGTCTCAAGAATCGCGTGGTGCGGCCATTGCAAACTCTGTCGAATATTCTGGCGGCGATTCGCGAAGGCGACTACTCGATTCGCGGACGTCGCGCGGCCACCGGCGATGCGCTCGGCGAAGTCATGCTCGAGGTCAACGATCTCGGCGCGACTCTGCGCGGGCAAAGGTTGGGCGCGATGGAGGCGACGGCGCTTCTCCGCACGGTGATCTCTGAGATCGACTCCGCGATCTTTGCCTTTGATCCATCGCAACAGTTGCGGTTGGTCAACCGCGCGGGTGAAAGACTGCTCGCGCAGCCGGCGGCTCTGCTGCTGGGACGGACGAGCGCGGAACTTGGTTTGGCTGACTGTCTCGACGGCCATGACGAGCGCGCGCCGGGCGCGACGCAGATGGTTTTTCCCGGCGGCGCGGGCCGATGGGAAATCCGGCGCGGCACATTTCGCGAAGGCGGAATGCAGCATCAGTTGCTCGTGCTGACCGACTTGAGCCAGACGTTGCGGGAAGAAGAGCGCTCGGCCTGGCAGCGACTGTTGCGCGTACTGGGCCATGAATTGAACAACTCGCTGGCGCCGATTAAATCCGTCGCCGGCAGCCTCGCCGATTTGATTGAGCGCGACACGCGGCCTGCGGACTGGCGCGACGACATGCATCGTGGATTGGAAGTCATCTCTTCGCGAGCCGATTCGCTGGCCCGATTCATTGAATCATATTCAAAGCTGGCGCGTTTGCCGCCGCCGCGCTTCGAACGTCTGCGCATCGGCGAATTGGTCAAGCGGGTGGCGGCGCTGGAGACACGGCTGCCGGTGAGAGTGTCTGATGGACCGGACATCGCGGTGCGCGCGGACAGTGCCCAGCTCGAACAGTTGCTGATTAATCTGATTCGCAACGCGGTCGATGCGTCGCTCGAAAATCAGGGCGGCGTCGAAGTGGAATGGACACGTCAGAACGGCAAGGTAGTCGTTTCGGTGAAGGATGAAGGATTGGGCCTGGCCAATACCACGAATCTTTTCGTCCCGTTCTTTACCACTAAAGCGACCGGGTCGGGAATTGGATTAGTGCTTTCGCGACAAATCGCGGAATCGCACGGCGGCAACGTGACGCTCGAGAATCGCCGCGACGTGACTGGGTGTGAAGCGAAATTGATCCTGCCGATGTAGAGAAGCAGAGGTTAGAGATTAGAGGTTAGAGATCCGAGGTAGAGATTAGAGATCAGAGGTTAGAGGTAAAAGATCAGAGGTTAGTGTTCGGCAAAATGCGCTGGTTTCGTTCTTCAGTGGGTGACCTCAGTTTCTATCTGTAACCTCGAACCTCTAAGCTCTAACCTCTAAGCCCTAATTTCTAGCCTCCCGCTCAGGCGACGCTGCCGCCCGCGTGTGCTGATGACCGCAAGCGCTGAGAGAAATAGGCGACGGTCCGCTCCAGACCTTCACGCAACTGAATCGTTGGTTGCCATCCCAACAGCTCGCGGGCCCTTTGAATGTTGGGCTGCCGCTGACGTGGATCGTCCTGCGGCAATGGTTCGCTGCGAATGCGTAATGGTCCGCCACACACCTTCGCGACTTCCTCGGCCAACTGCTTGATAGTGAATTCATTCGGATTGCCGAGGTTTACCGGTTGATTCCAATCGGCGACGTTCATCAGACGAACCAGCCCATCGACCAAATCATCGACGTAACAAAATGATCGCGTCTGTTCGCCGCTGCCGTAAATCGTCAACTCCTGCCCCTTCAAGGTCTGCACGATAAAGTTCGACACGACGCGACCATCGTTCTCCAACATTCGTGGGCCGTACGTGTTGAAGATGCGCGCGATTCGGATTTCAACTTTATTCTGCCGATGATAGTCGGCCATCAGAGTCTCGGCGACGCGCTTGCCTTCGTCATAGCAGCTGCGCAGGCCGATCGGATTCACGTTGCCCCAATAGTCTTCGGTTTGCGGATGGATATGCGGGTCGCCGTAGACCTCGGAAGTCGACGCCTGGAGGATTCGCGCGCGCACGCGCTTTGCCAGCCCGAGCATATTCATGGTGCCCATCACGTTGGTCTTGACGGTCTTAACCGGATTGTATTGATAGTGAATGGGCGAAGCGGGACAGGCGAGATTGTAAATTTGATCGACTTCCAAAAGGATCGGTTCGATCACGTCGTGCCGCAGCAGTTCGAACTGCCGATTATCAAACAGGTGCTCAATATTCTCGCGCCGGCCGGTAAAAAAATTGTCGAGGCAAATTACCTGATGGCCATCGGCGAGCAATCGCTCACAGAGATGCGATCCAATAAAACCCGCGCCACCCGTAACTACGATTCTCATGCGGTGATGATCAGACCTGATTCAAGATTGAATTTCACTAAGAAGTTCTAATACCAGAGTAGCTTCTACTTACGCAAGGCATTGTATGAAGCTTTCGGCAACTTTCGCGAAAACTGTCAATTTTGACAGTGTGGCTCGCCTTCGACCGTCAACTAGATTTCTTGCGGGCGCGCGCAGCTTTTCAGCATCAAACGTCAGCAATGGCAATCACCTTCAAAACCTGTTCGTTGGTTTGCATTGTATTGGTTTCGTCAGCCTTTGTGTCGGTCAGGGCGCAAACTGCTTCCAGCCCTGGAGAATCATTCGGTTGTGCGAACACTCACGAGCATCTTACCTCAGTGAGTGGAGTGCGCGTTCATTACCTCGAGGCGGGCACAGGACAGGTGGTTGTTTTCCTTCACGGCAACGCCGGGAGCGCGGGCGACTTTTCGTATCGCGCGATGCAAGTGTTGTGTGGCGAATACAGAGTCGTGGCCGTCGATCGGCCGGGACATGGTAAGAGCGATCGGTTGTCGAAAGACCCGGCACGCCTGGAATCGCAGGCGGCGTTGCTACACGACACCTTGATTGCTCTCGGCATCAAGCGGCCGATTTTGGTGGGTCATTCCTGGGGCGCATCGCTGGCGCTGGCCTATGCGCTCAATTATCCAGATGACATCTGTTCGATGATCTTGCTGGCGCCTGCCGCTTACCGTGAGCCCGAAGAGACCGCGTGGTGGATGAGAGCTTTGGTCAAGCCGCCGGTCATCGGTGACCTGAGCCTGGCCATAGGCAAGCGCTTGTTCGGCAGACGATTGTTGAAGCAGGAACTGCAGCTCGCCTTCTATCCACAACCGGTTCCGGTCGATTACCTGAAGTCGGCTGACGCATGGCTCGGCCGCAAGCAACTGAAGTCGTACCTTGAAGACGAATCGCATTTGAACGCGAGTCTGGAAACTCTGAGTCTGCGATATCCGGAGATTCGCCTGCCGGTCGTCATCGTTACCGGCGATAGTGACAGGATTGTCTCTGCCCAGGCAAACGCTTACCGGCTCAACGCGGCAATCAGTCAATCACAGTTGATACAACTCAAGCACACCGGGCACGAGATCCCCCAGACCGATCCGCAGAGCATTCGCGCCGCGCTCGCTATGATTTCCAATTCTGCCGCGTACAATCACTAATCGATCCAGCCTACGGCTTCAGTGCACATACATCTCAGTAGCCAAATCTGATAATCTAGGTCGCGTGTTGGGATGATCGGTTCGCGATTGGTGATGAACTGTAGAAGAGTCTTCATGGTGATGATGTTTGCGGTGTCTTGCGCGTTCGCGCAAGTTGTCTCCGCACAGTCGACCGATCAGAGTTTGCCGACACCGGTCCTCTCCAGTGATCTCAACGGCAAGATCGTCGCGCTGGACGTTGGCGATCCGCGCGCGACCCGCCATTTCTATGCGTTCGCAGCGAGTCCCGGCGACTTGCTGATAAGTGTCGACAGCAAGAACCTCGACGGCGACGTCGACGTGTTTACGGCGATTACGTTCCGGCCTCTGACGAAGACTACTCTCTACTCGACGTCGCAATCAGCGGCGGTCACGAAGGGCATTTACCTGCGAGCGCACCAGCTTTTGATTCTGCGAGTCGAAGCGCGGACGCCGAATGATGATCCCGGCACTTAT
>DATANL010000337.1:0-6582 GCA_036266295.1 Pyrinomonadaceae bacterium
TGGCATCAATTTGGTCGGCGAACTTGCGAATCGAATCAGCCAGCGTGATAGTTTCCGATGCCTGTTCTTCAATTGCCGGTGGCTCAGCGGCAGGCATCAATTCGTGCGGCGCGGGTTTCGGTTCGATATCAACGCTAACGACTGGCGTAGACTCTTCGTGCGACGATTTCTCCAACGGCTGGTAACTGCCGGCAGCTTTGCTGATTCGCAGCGCCGCATGATCGAGATCAGCCTCATCCGCAAAGATAATGTTCCGAAAGATTTCATCCGAGGCCAGTCCCTTAGGGTCACCGGACCGGAAGCGTTCGAGAGTTTCCCGATAATCGCTGCCGCGGGCGAATGCTCTCCCACCGATCACGACCAGTTTTCGCTCGGTCTCGATCTCTATCGGCATCGCGAAACACTGAAGGCCGGCGTGACATTTATAATGAGTAATCGCTTCCGCTCGAATCGCCCGGTCGTGTGCCTCGCCACAGAACGGATCGCAGAGCTTGACGTGCTCGGGCGACGACTGCAGCGCTTCACAGATTGAATTGTTGTTTGTGATCACGAGCGCGGGTGGCTGATAACCATCGACAAGTAGCAAGGAGATCGCCGAAGCTTCGGCAATTTCCGTCTGGGCCTCGGCCCATCCTTCTGGCGCTGGCTGCGTTGACTGTTGCGGAATCAGTCCTGCTTTGAGGCCGGGTGCTTTCGAATTCGAGCGCTTCATAGTCTCGGGGGCAAACGGAAGCATCAACTCGATGCGAGTATAGGTGCGAACGTACGCCGATCCAACCGTTCGAGCACGCTGACCAATCACGCACACCAGTCCCGCGCAGCTCACAAAGAATTCAACTCAGAATGTAGGTAAACGGTTAATGCGGGCGATTTTTCACGTCTGCGAGGCCGCGCGTGAAGTGTTGAGCCCAGGCGCGTCTCCCGCCGCCACTTGTTCAATGTCCGGCTGTTCCGGGCTGATGCGAATACAGGCCGCGTAATGGTTCGGCTTGACCTCCGTGAGTTGCGGCTCAACCTCGGCGCAGGCCGAAATCGCATAAGGACAACGCGTGCGAAAGCGACAGCCGCTGGGGGGATTGATCGGTGACGGCACGTCGCCCTGCAAAACGATTCTCTGCCGCGACAGTTCAACTTTGGGATCGGGCACCGGAACAGCTGAAATCAAAGCTCTGGTGTAAGGCATCAGCGGATCGGCATAAATCGATCGCGCGTCTGCAAGTTCGACGATCTTGCCCAGGTACATCACCGCGACGCGATTCGAAATATGCCGGACCGCGCGCAGGTCATGAGAGATGAAGAGATAAGTAAGGTTCTTTTGGGTCCGCAGACGATCGAGCAGATTCATGATCTGCGCCTGAATGGAAACGTCGAGCGCGGAAATTGGTTCGTCAGCCACGATGAATTCCGGATCGACCGCCAGGGCGCGCGCAATCCCGATGCGCTGTCTTTGACCACCTGAAAACTCGTGCGGATAACGCCGCATCAAACGCGGGCTTAAGCCGACGAGCTCCATCAATTCCTGTACACGTTGACGCTTCGCTGCGCCATGGGCCAGAGCGAAGGTGTCCAGCGGCTCGCCGATAATCTGACTGGCGGTCATGCGCGGATTGAGTGACGCGTACGGATCCTGAAAGACAACTTGCAGCTGCCGGCGATGCGCACGCATCTCTCTAGCCGATAGTTGGGCCAGGTCCCGATCTCGAAAGAGAACCTGGCCGGAGGTCGGCTCGGTCAATCGCAGAATCGCTCTTCCCAGAGTTGTCTTTCCGCAACCCGACTCGCCGACCAGTCCCATGGTTTCGCCGGTCCGAATATCCAGGCTGACGCCGTCGACCGCCTGCACCACAGCCGCGGAGCGTCGAAAGAGTCCGCCACCGGCAACCGGAAAGTGCACCTTGAGGTCCTTGATCGAGACCAGTGTTTGACGACTGTCGCTCATGCAGTTTCAGCGTAAATATCAGCGGCGAAATGACAGAGTGAATGATGGTCGCGGGTCAACTCAACGAACGGCGGAAACTCGCGCACACAAATGTCTGCGGCCCGCTCACACCGCGGGGCGAATGGACAACCCGGAGGCAAGCGGGCGAGATCGGGCGGCTGTCCGGGAATTTGATAGAGCTTCTCCTGATCGATGGTCGGGTCCGGCACCGACCGCAGCAGTCCTCGCGTGTACGGATTTGCCGACCGAGCAAACAGTTCGTTGGTCGCAGCCCGTTCGAAGATTCTGCCGGCATACATCACGATCACGTGATCGGTCATGCCCGCCACGACCCCGAGATCATGCGTAATCAGAATCACGCTGGCGCCCGTCTCTTTCTTCAAACGCTCTATTAGATCCAGGATCTGCGCCTGAATCGTCACATCAAGCGCGGTGGTGGGCTCGTCCGCGATTAGCAATTCAGGCTGGCACGATAGGGCCATCGCAATCATCACGCGCTGACGCATCCCGCCCGAAAATTCGTGCGGATAACTATCGACGCGTTCGGCGGCATCGGGAATGCCGACATGCTCGAGCATCTTAATTGCGTGCGCGCGCGCTTGCGCCCTCGTATGCCCGAGGTGCAGTTGCGTCACCTCCGTCAATTGCTTCGAGACGCGCAGGAATGGATTAAGCGAGGTCATCGGGTCCTGGAAGATCATCGCCATTCGCTTGCCGCGCAGTTCGCGAATTTCGCGCGGCGAAAGCTTCAGGACGTCGCGTCCGTGAAAGACGACTGAGCCCGAGACGATTTTCCCCGGCGGCTCAGGCACCAGACGCATGAGCGAAAGACTGGCCACGGATTTTCCGGAACCCGATTCACCCACGACGCCCAGCGTGTCACCGCGCTTGATTTCGAAGCTGATGCCGTCGACAGCCTTTACTACGCCGTCCTCAGTCTCGAAATAGGCGCGGAGGTCTGAAACCGTCAGCAGGTTGCCGTTGTCTGTTTCTGCCATCACGCGTTATTGATCCATCCGCTCACGCGGATCCTACTAGCCTCGTCCTTAACTGCTCACCGCTCACTGTTTCTTCATCTGCGGATCCAATGCATCACGCAATCCATCGCCAACGAAGTTCAGACAGAACAGCATCAGCGCCATAGTTACGCCGGGAAAAATCATTAGCCACGGATAGACGGCCAGGCTCTGCGCGCCTTCGGCTGCCAGGCTGCCCCACGAAACTCTTGGTGGCCGCACCCCGAGACCGAGAAACGACAAAAATGCTTCACTCAGCATGACCGTCGGGATCGTCAGGGTGGCGTACACAATCACCGGCCCCAGCGCATTCGGGATTAAATGTCGAAAGATGATTCGCGGTGTAGACACGCCGGTCGCGCGCGCCGCCAAAACGAAGTCCTGGTTCTTAAGTGACATGACCTGGCCGCGTACGATGCGCGCCATCGTCAACCAGGACACCGCGCCGAGCGCAATGAACAGCTCGATGATTTGACCAAACGGCGTCTTCGCCGGCAGCAGGGCCAACAAAACGATGACGATGATTACGTAAGGCAACGAATAGAGCACATCGACGATGCGCATCATCAGGTCGTCAAGACGACCGCCGATGTAGCCCGCCGTCGCGCCGTACGTTACTCCGATCAGTAACGAAACGATCGTCGCGATCAACGCCACCATCAGCGAAATCTGTCCGCCGGAGAGCACACGCGCGAGGATGTCGCGGCCGGCCGTGTCGGTGCCCATCGGATGTTGCCATGAAAATTGGCCGCCCACCGTTCGAAACGGTGGAAATGCTTTGGTGAGCGATGAGTCGCGCGGAATGAAATCGTAAGGATGACCGCTGGCTTTCTCAATTAATGTCGGACCGACCAGGCAAGCCAGCGCGATCACGATCACGATCATCATGCCAACTACGGCGAGCCGGTTTTTCACCAGTCTGCGCCACGCATCGCGCCACAGGGAGGTTCCGACCTCAACTTCGCCGCTGACAATCTCACCCACGTCGCGTTCGGCGACGGCGTATTCGGGCCCGACGTGCAGTTCCGTGTCGCTTACTCTCGGTTTGGTTTGATCGTCGAATTCGGGCATTTGCGATTCAATACTTGATTCGCGGATCGATGACGGCGTACGAGATATCGACCAGCAGATTAAAAATCAGGACTGAGACTGCGATGAACGCGACGATGCCAAGGATCAGCGGCTCGTCGCGATTGAAACACGCGTTGATGAAATAATTTCCGAGTCCCGGAAGCGCGAAGATTTTTTCGACGACCACCGTCCCCGTAATCAGAAATGCCAACGCCGGTCCCGAGAAAGAAATTACCGGAAGCAATCCGCCGCGCAATGCATGTCTCGTCACCACCTGCCATTCACTCAGGCCTTTCGCGCGCGCGGTGCGAATGTAATCTGACCGCAGCACTTCCAGCATTCCGGATCGAGTGAGCCGCGCGATGTAGGCGACGTAGATCGCTGACAGCGTGATCGCCGGCAGCACGATGCTCTTACTGAGAAAGCCATTCCAAAGCGCCGGCGGAAACCAAAAGAGGGTCAAAGAAAACAACAGCACGAGCAGCGGGCCCAGTACGAAATTGGGGATCGAGATACCGAGCATGGCGATCACCATGCTCGACGAATCGAGCCATGAATTCTGCTTCAAGGCTGCCAGGGTGCCCATCGTAATGCCGACAATCAACGCCAAAAGATACGCGGTGAAACCAAGCGCGGCGGAGACCGGCAACGCCCGCAGCAGAATCTGATTGACTGATTGGCCTTCGTATCTCAGTGAAGTGCCAAAATCGAAACGCCCGATGTTGCGCAGGACCTTTCCGTATTGAACGTACCAGGGCTTGTCGAGGCCATACTTCTCGCGCAAATTCGCCTCCACCGCCGGCGCGATCTTCTTCTCTCCGCTGTAAAAGTTTCCGGGCGCGAGACGCACCAACGCCCAGGTGAGGGAGACGACCACGAACAGCATTGGAATGATGATGACGATGCGACGAACGATGAAACGAAGCATGTTAGTCAGTACCGCCGTCGTGGCGAGGGCGGTTGATCAGTCAAGACCGAAAAGCTTTAAGCTAACCACCCGCTACCGCAGGTGGTTCTGACATGTCCGGCATTCCGTAGTCCCACTTACTCGGATCGCGCTCGATGTATGCGTACTTCCATGGAATCAGTGTCGCCGCATTCGGATACACGCCCTTCACATAAGGTTTCTTCATCAAGCGCGTCGTGCCGACGGTCAACGGAATGACCGGCTGCGCATCAAGCAGCAGTTGTTCCGCCTGCGCCAGCAGTTTGTAACGCTCCAGATGATCCGTCGTCCGATTCGCCTGGTCCAGCAGCGCCACATACTTCGGGTCCCACCAGCCGGTCGCGTTGGTGCCCTTGGGTGTGTAGAAGATGCTGAGAAACGTAAACGGATCCATGTAATCGGCCGACCAGCCGGTGCGCGAGATGCCTTTGTATTCAAGATTCGTCTGCGCCGTGGTGAAAGTCTTGTTTTCCATCACGCGCATCGAAATGGTCGCGCCCAGATTCTGTTTCCACTGCGCCTGAATAAATTCTCCATAAGGAAGGTTATTGGCGTCCGGGTTCATAATCATTTCGATCTCGCTGGCTTCGAATTTCTTTGGATCGAAATTGCCATTGGCATCTTTATAACCGGCCTCTGCAAGTAACTTCTTCGCCTGTTCCGGATCGAATGGATCACCTTTCGGCTGCGGGTATCCGGGAAAGATTCCGTTCGGCGTCATCGCCGTCAACGGAGCGACGTGGCGCCAGTCGGCCAGTGCCTTCTTGTCGAGCGACATGTTGAGCGCCTTGCGCACGCGCACGTCTTTGGTCGGTCCCGCAGTCGTGTTGAAGTTATAGAAATCGATCGCCGCCTCAGGCGCGTCCATAAAGTCCTTGCGATGACCAATCACTTCGAGCCACGTAGCCGGCACGGTGTGGTTGTAGGTGACATCGAGTTCACCGGCCTTGTACAGACTCAACATCGTGACATTGTCGGCCAGCAGATAAAAAACAATCTTGTCGAGATGCACGTGCGCCGCATCCCAATACTGCGGATCGCGAACGACCACGATGCGATCATAGTGCCGCCATGAATCGAGTTTGAAAGGACCGCTGGTAACGATCTTGTCGGCGTCAGTCCACGCTGAGCCAAACTTATCGATCGTCTTTTGATGGAGCGCGCGAAAGAACTGGTGCGGCATCATGCTGATGAAATAGGGCGTCGGCTGCATCAGCGAGATGCGCAACGTGTAATCATCAGGCGCTTCGACACCGACGTCATCAGCCTTTACGGGCACCAATTGCTTGCCCGCGACGGCCGCCTTCAACTTGGGGTTCTTATCCAGTAGCTCATTGCGCTTCTTCTCTTTGCCGGGTAGGGCAAGCCGCAACGGCGCGTGCATCGTTTGATGAACAGCGGTGTTGGCGAGCGACGCATCTCCACCGGCGTATTCGCTGGATATCACGTCGGGTTGAGAACTCAACGGCACCGGGCCCGTCGAGTTGTCATCCGCGAAATCGCGTTCGAGCAAATAGTTCTTTGTGTTCGGATCGAAAACGAAGACTGCACCTTCGTTAAAGGCCTGCGCGTACTTTATCGGGTAGGCGAGCGATGCGTAACGGGCGCCC
>DATANL010000338.1:0-3934 GCA_036266295.1 Pyrinomonadaceae bacterium
GGTTACCAATCCCATCCGCGCCAGCACATAGGTTATGGCCGGCATCTGGGCGACGCCACCCATTCCCAGCATCAGCATGATTATGAAATCGAAATAGTCGTCAGCCTTCAGTAACAGACGGAAGTCTGAACCCAGCCCGAGCAGGTATTTCGCCGCCGGCGGAAAGATTAAGTAGTAAGCCGTGGCAACACCCAGGACAAAGAAGATTGACGACAGCGCAATGAACGGAGTCACGTATTTTCGTTCATGCGGATACAAACCGGGAGCCACAAACGCCCAGATTTGCCACAGCAGAAACGGCACCGATAGACCAATCGCCGCATACAGAGACACCTTGACGTAAATCGCAAAGGACTCGAGCACGGTCGTTACGACCAACTTATCGTTCGGGTCGCGCAGCTTCTCGTAAGGCGTGTTGATGTCGATTGGCAGCTTGACGTCCTTCGGCACCAAATCACTGCCGGCTGCGAGCGGCTCGTCCGTATAAAGGCCCAGGGTCCCCTGCGCGTCCTTGTCGACGCGTGCCATTACCGACGTCCCGGCGGGAATTGAAACCGCGCCCAACCTGGTCGGTTCGGGGAACGCGTAACGCACCTTGTCGTTTTGATGAAGCGAATTGAGCAAGACCGTCGCGACCTGTCCGTTCAATCCGGCAATCGGCACTCGTCTTTGCTCTTGCGCTTCGGCCAGCGCTCGATTAACCGGGCGCTCGAGAAAGTTGTAGATGTATCCGGAAACGAACCAACAAAGAAAGGCCGCGATCAGCACGAAGGCCATGCTGCGGATCAGACGCGTGCGCAGCTCGTCCAGATGTTCGAGAAACGACATCTGTCCGCCGAGATCGTCGGATTCTTTTTCCTGTTTTGATTTGATTAGACGCAAGCGGGACATTCAGCAGCAGAGGATCGAGCTTTCGATTTAGAGCCACTCGTGTTTGCCGTTCGGCTGCTCCTTGGTTGGCGCGGACTCGGTAATTGGCGCGGGTTCGGAAATTGGCGCGGTCTCAGAAAACATCGGGTCTCGCGGTTGCACGAGCGCGGGATCGACAGGGGTGATCGACGGCGCGATGGTCTCGGCGGTGGCCGAAACGCCGGCGGAATCAAGCGCGGCGGCTTCGCGGGCGGCGCGAATCTTCTCGGTGGCTTTATCGAGAAACGAAGTAGTCGGATCGGATTCGAGCGCCTTGTCCAGATTGTCGACGTTCACTTCGCGCTCCCAGGTCCGTTTGAAATCCTCCGACGCGCGCCGGAATTCGGCGAGACCTTTTCCAATCTGGCGGCTGAGTTGGGGCAAACGGCGCGGCCCGAAGAAAATCAACGCCGCGCCCAAAATGACGAGCATCTCAGTGCTGCCGAGTGAATCGAGAATTAATAAATACATCCGGTGAACTGCCTGTTATTAGACGCGGCGAAGTCTGACGAGGATTGTAGCGCGAAGGGAAGGCGAGGTACAGAACGTAAGGCCGGGCCGTCGGACGCGTTTTTGACAGAGGGACGGCGGTCACGCAATCTACAGACTGGCACGAACAAATGTCGACGGAAATTCCAGCCAACGCGCTAGAACAATTCGGCCGTACCGCCGAAGCGGTCGCGGCGACGACCAAAAAGCTCGAAAAGGCCCGCCTGCTCGGCGAATATTTTGCGCATCTGGCAGACGATGATCTCAGTCGCGCCGCGCGTTACTTCGCCGGGCAGCAGTTTGCCCAGAGCGACGTGCGGACGACGAATGTGGGCGGCAGCATTTTGAGCGAGGCGATGTGTCTGGCAACTGGCGTCGCGCCGGACAGCCTCGGCCCCCGCTACGCTCGTTGGGGTGATGCCGGCGATGTGGCGTTCGAAATCTTTTGCGAAGCCCGGCCGAATAATGCGCCCGGCCTGAGCCTTGCGGACACCGAATCGTTGTTGTCGGGGCTGAGTTCAACGCGCGGGAAAAAAGCCAAGACGGAACTGTTGACTAAGGTCTTCGCGAAAGCGACGCCGCTGGAAGCAAAGTATCTGGTCAAGTTGCTCGCGGGAGATTTGCGCATCGGTCTGCGCGAAGGTTTGGTCGAGGACGCGATCGCGCGCGCCTTCAAACAACCGCTGGCCGAGGTATCGATGGCCAACATGCTTCGCGGTGACATCGGCGAGGCTGCCGTGCGCGCTCGCGCCGGTGCGCTGCACACGGTCGAGATGCGACTGTTTCATCCACTGAAGTTCATGCTGGCGACGCCGGCATCTGATCTCGCGGACATTGCGCGGACGATGCCTGACGATTTTTTCGTGGAAGACAAGTTCGACGGCATTCGCGGTCAGGCCCACGTGCAGAACGGCCGCGTGGCGATATATTCAAGGACCCTGGATGAAATTTCGATGCGCTTTCCCGAACTGCATCAGCCGTTGGCCGCGCTGACGGTTGACGTGATCCTCGACGGGGAAATCATCACCGCGCGCGGCGCGGAGATTTTGCCTTTCAGCCAACTGCAAAAACGTCTCGGTCGAAAAGTTGTCAGCGAGGAATTACAGGCAAGCACGCCGGTCGTCTTTGTCGCCTGGGACCTTCTCTACGCCGCCGGCCAGGTTCTAATCGATGAGCCGTTGCAGGCGCGTCGCGCGCGTTTGGAAGATTTGATCAGAACCGTGAGCGACAACGAGCGGCTCCGTCTTTCGCAAACAAAACGTTTCGACAAGGTGACGCAACTCGACGATGAATTCGATGCAGCGCGCGCCCGCGGCAACGAAGGCCTGATGATCAAGGACCCGGCGTCATCCTATAAACCCGGCCGCCGCGGGCGCGAGTGGTTGAAATTAAAGAAGGCACTCGCAACTCTCGACGTAGTCGTGACGACGGTCGAACTCGGTCATGGTAAGCGCCGCAACGTGCTGTCTGATTACACGTTTGCGGTGCGCCGCTCTGAGACGGATTCAGAGTTACTCAACATCGGCAAAGCTTACTCGGGATTGACCGACGTAGAGATTGCCGAGATGACCGAATGGTTTCGCGCGCACACGCTCCAGGAATTTGCGCACGGCCGGGTCCGGATCGTCGAGCCCAGCATCGTCATCGAAGTAACCTTTGACCGGGTTCAGCCATCCAATCGCCACAAGAGCGGTTATGCTTTGCGCTTTCCCCGCATCGTGAGGCTACGGCCGGACAAGAACGCAGATGAGATTGATACCCTGGAAACGGTGAGGAAGTTGTCAGATTAGATGCTGGCCTGGCGGGATCGAAAGGTAATAGCTGCAGCTTACCGCATTGGGCCGGGGCGAGCCGCGGCGGTTTTCATCGGTTAGGTTTTGCCGTCAGCGGGCTCTTCAAATATCATCGTGGCCCGGTAAGGATCGTGACGGGTTAGCCCGTGCTCCCCGTAAGAAGGAATCTTTGATGAATCTACGCAGACTTATTCCCGCGGCCCTGGCTGCTGGTTTCCTATTCATTGTCGTCACCGCGCAGACGCCGCGCCGGCCTCCCGCCTCGAGAACCGCCGCGCCCAAACCGTCTCCCACGGCGACGCCTGCGGCCGCCGCGCCATCGCCGCAGCCGGTGACGAATCCGGCATCTCCGGCTCTGGCCGTGATTGGCGATACAACTGTCGCGGCGTCGGATATTGAGGCCGATGTCAGCGCCGCGATCATGCGCGACCCGGATCCTTATCTGCGCGATTACTACACCGATCCAGCCAAAGCGATTCGGGCGGCCCGCGAACGTGCCGTCGATGCGCGCGTGGCGTCAATGCTGATCGCTGCCGAGGCCAGGAAACGCGGCAAGACGCCCAATGACATTATTGACGCCGAGATTAATTCGCGGGTCCCACCGCCAAGTGAGCAGGAGATTCAAGCCGCCTACAATGCCAATCGCGACCAGCTAGGTGGCGCTGATTTAGAGTCGGTGAGGGCCGATCTGGTTAACTATCTTCGCAATCAGAAGAAACAGGAATCATACACGGCGCTGGTAA
>DATANL010000339.1:0-4255 GCA_036266295.1 Pyrinomonadaceae bacterium
GCCCGCAAGCTTGCGCAGGCCAGCTCCATGACTTCGCGCTTCGCGCTCATGCGGGCAGGGATGCCCGCGCTCCTTAGCTAAGGCGAGTCATCATCGTCATCCTTAGGTCGATCTTTCTTGATTCGATAAAGCCGCAAGTCGCCGCTTTCGTAAATCGCATCGCCGATCTCGTCGAGGTCTTCTTTGTATTGCGGCACGTGAAAAGCCCAGACGTAGTCGTAATCGCCGGCGACCTTCTCCCAATTGGGATCTTCTTCGTAATTCAAATCCCAAAAACCTTCAGGCCGCGCCAGGTTCGATTTCACCTGGACCGTCGTGACGTTTTTGATTGTCAATAAGTAAGTCGAAAACCAGCCGCGTTCGACTATGCCGTACGCCCAGAAGTGCGCGTACGGTCTAAGCTGCGGTTCGTCGTCGCGCGATTCGATCACCGGCAGCACGCGCGCATTCGCAGGCGTCAGCGAAAAGGCGCGGGCGATGCCTGCGAGTTCCGGCTGTTCGGCTCGGAAAGTGTGAATGACGCTGGCGCTGCGAGCGCAGAACAGCAGGCACGCCACCAACGCGAGCCAACGCGCGCGCCGTCCCACGTAAACTACCGCCGGCAGCAGCATGAAGATGAACGGCAGCAGACGGACGTCGGCATCATCGCCGGCCCAGTTGACTCCGTATCCCGGAAAAATCCAGTAGAGCAGAAACAACCCGGCCACGATCGCGGGCCAGGGATGGTTCCATTTGAATTCACGATTCCGCCACCACGCGGCGAGCGCGCATCCGATCAAGACCAACACGGTAAGCACGTCGAGTCGCGGCGAGATGCCTTGCATGAAGAAATAGAGGCGGTCCCATTTGTCGCTCAACGGATGAAAATTCATCGCCCACGCCGCCGAAGTTTCGCGAGTCGCGATGCGCGTAATCAAATGCAGAGACGCACCGGGTAGAAACAGTGCCAAACCCTGGGCCAATGCGCGAATGAAGCCGCGCCACTGTTTGCGCGTCAGGGCCGCGTAAGCGGTAACAACCAGACCGGCCAACCCAAATCCCTGCAGATGCGTGAAGTAGAGGACGGTGACAATGACGAGCAATGCGAGCCAACGCATCACGGTTGGCCGGCGAAGGTAACGAATCCACAGACCTGCCACCAACAACACCAGCGCCATGCTGAGCTGCCAATTCACGAAGCCCCAAAAGAAGAAAATGTTGTAGGCGGAAAGCAGACCCCAACAAGCCAGCGAAATGTTTTCGGGGTTGGCTTGCCGGACAAAAAACCACGCAGCTAACGGGACACTCAATACGCATAGACTCAGAATGATGCGGCCGCCGGTGACGATGCTGGTGAACTTCTGTAGTCCCATCAACAACACATCCATCGTGAGGTATGGATACGGACCAAACGTCGCCGTGTAGTATTGCGAGAATTGATAATTCGGATCGTTGATGTGAGTCAGGATGAAGACGCGCGCGAGATGGTTCGGGTAGTCGAGCAGTGGCGGATATTTGACGATCCAAAGCGGCAGAAGTAAGAGCACCGCAGCTGCGGCGATCGCGACGCTCACCAGGGCGACCGCCGGCAAACTCTGAGACAATTCACTCCTGGCCCGCCAGACGCCGGCCGCGCGGAGATGCTGCTTGAGTTGAAAGTCGATGTCCGCAATTCGTTTTTCAATCTCGAAAATGTGGGCCGCGATTTCGTTGCGGGTTGTTGATTGAGACGATTGCCGTCTTGCGCGTTCAGCGTCAAGCATTCCCACAAGTTCAGCGCGACGCTGGAGCAACGCAGCGATCTCGTTCGCAGGTGCGACCCGCGACGTGGGATCTTGCCTGATGCCGGCGGCGCAGCGCGCGAGCAAATCTGCGCGGTTCGCGCTCTCGCTTTGCTTTTGCGCAAACTTGCGCAGAGACGTCTCGTCGACCGCGACGATCGGGAACCCGGCGGCATGCAACGCTGCGGCGAGCGGGATTGCGGCGCCGCCATGGGTGGCTGCCAAAACAATCAGCTTCGGCTGAAGCGTCTTTAGTTCATCGATTAATTTGTCGGGCGCAGATGGATCGAGCGGGCATTCAAAGCGTCGATCGCTTTGATGGACTGCGAGCGCGAGAGCGGATTCAGAGACGTCGATGCCTACGAAGGCGTCAGTCATCAACTAATTTCGGAAAGTATTGTCGGGTGGCGATTGTTCTGACTGCGGCACGCGCGACGGATCCGGTTTGTCGGGTGAGGTGTGCAGGTGGACAGCTTTCCATTCGGTGCCGACGCGTTTGAAGACGAGCGTCATGCGCCCCGAAGCAGAATCAGGTTGGCCATTGAAAGTCTGCGTTTGCGTCCAGAGACAGGTCACGACGGCGCCATCGCGGCCCAGCATCGTCACATGGCGATCGCGAACGTCCAGCTTCACGTCCTTGCTCTGTGGAAATGAACTCTCGCGGTTCTTCTTCAGTTGGTCCCAGCCCCTGGTTACCGTGCCGTTGTAATTGAAAAGAATCAGCGCCGTCGAGTTCCAATATCCGCTGGTGTACAAGTCGACATTCGAGCGGCGGATGCCGTCGATAATTTTTTCAAAGGCGCTCAGCACTGCGGCGGATGGACCAGCAGCCGTAGTCGTCCGTCCGCTGCCGGTCGCGGGTGAAGCAGACGGCGTCGCGTCCGGGGACTTACTGACCGTTTTGGGTGTCGGGGTTGGCTTCGGCGCGACGGTGCGCCCGCGACTGGATGAAGAGTTGGTGTTCTGAGCAAACGCGAAAACGATGCTCGCAAACAGAATTGAGACGGCGACGATTGATCTCTTCATGACGTAGCTCCTCTTCGAGTGGTCAGCAGCCCGGGTGTCAGCTAGGGCTCTGCACCCTCCCTGACGGTCGGGGCTCTGTACGGCTCATTGAAATTCATTCCACGGGCGCTGGCTCCGCAAACGCATCGCTGAGCGTTCGCGCCCCATTATCTCAAACACGTCAAACATCGATGGACCCACGGACTGGCCGGTGAGCATTGTGCGCGATGCGTTGATAAAAAGGCCAGCTTTTACCGCCGATTCTTCGGCAAAAGCGCGCAACGCGGCCTCGGCAGTCGCAGCCGTGAAATCGGCGACAGCTTCAATTCTATCGGCGAGTTGCGGCAGTAGTTCCTTGAGGCGTGGCTCCTTCAGAATGTTCTTGCGCACGGCTGCTTCATCCAGATCGAAGTCTTCGGAAAAGTACGAGCGGCCCTGTGATGAAAAATCTTTCAGCGTGAAAAAGCGCTGGCGAATTAGATCCACAACCTTGGCAAACCATTCACGCTCGTCATCGTCGTATTCTTCGCGCCAGAGCTTTTCCGCGCGCAACTCGGTCTTGACCATGGGCAGCAACTGGTCGAGCGGCATCGTGCGAATGTACTCGGCGTTCATCCACAGCGCTTTGTCATCAGTCCAGTGGCGCGGATCGTTTTCCTGAAAATTGAAAACTGCATTAGCGCGGCCGATGGCCTCGAGCGAAAAGGCCTCAACCATTTCTTCACGCGAAAGAATTTCTTTGCCTTCCGGTGGAGACCAGCCCATCAGCGCCAGAAAATTTCGAAACGCGGCGGGTACAAAACCGCGATCACGATAGGTGGTGAGCGAAACGACTTCGCCGTGTTTGCGCTTTGAGAGCTTGGCTTTGTTCGGCGCCAGGATCAGCGGCAGATGCGCGAACCGCGGCACCGGCGCGCCGAACGCCTGATAGAGCAGAATCTGTTTGTGAGTGTTCGTCAGGTGGTCCTGGCCGCGAATGACATGCGTGATACCCATCTCGATGTCGTCGAGTACCACGGAAAGGTTGTAGAGCGGATGACCGTCAGAACGAAGCAGCACCAGATCCTCGATCTCCGAATGCGCACGTTCCTGTTCGCCGTAGACGATGTCGGTAAATTGCGAGGCGCCTTCACGTGCGACCTTCAAACGAACCGCAAAGGGATCGCCGGCGGCGGCCCGCCGGTCTGATTCTTCTTTCGAGAGATCGCGAAACGGATTGCTGCGATGATCGATTCCTTCCGCCGCATGCGCGCGGGCACGATCGGCGATGTCCTTCTTGACGTTCGCGTCGGTGCGCTCTGCTTTCGGAGTGAAATCGCGATAAGCCTTGCCTTCATCAACCAGGCGGCCCGCGGCGACGCGGTGCTTGTCTGCATTCGCTGACTGAAACACCATCTCTTCGTCAAAGTCGAGACCGAGCCATTCCAGTCCTTCGATAATCGACCGCGTCGATTCGTCGGTAGAGCGTTGCAGGTCGGTATCTTCAATTC
>DATANL010000340.1:0-4627 GCA_036266295.1 Pyrinomonadaceae bacterium
CCGCGAACTGTAGACCGGTCAGCGGATCCAGAATCACCGGCGTCGCGCCGCTGGAATTCTTCGATTGTGAGAAATCACCAATTCGTTCCAGCGCGGTCGGCACAGTCACAAATACCGGGTCCGTCGGGGTAATCGTGTGCGGCTGCTCCAGGTTGAAGAAGAAGAACGCTTTGTCGCGCCACAGGGACTTGCCGCCCTCGCCAAAGCGCGGTAGCGGCATTGGCCCGCTCACGTTGAAGCCCCAATAATTGAATCGGTACAGAGGCCGCGGCAGTCCGGCCTTGTTGCTGAAGAAGTTGTTTGCATTCAGCGCTTCATTGCGCACGAAGTAATACGCAGTGCCGCGATAATCGCTGCCACCACCCTTGGTGACGATATTGATCATGGCGCCGCCGTTGTTGCCGTATTCGGCGGCGTAATTGTCGCGCAGCACCTTCACTTCAGAGATCGCATCGAGACTGGTGGTCATGCTGAGCAGATTGCTGCCGCTCGGCTCGCTGGCGTTCAAACCATCCACCGTGGCTACCGTCGAGCGAGTCCGCTGTCCTGAAAATGTCGGCAGCGTCGTGCCAAATCCGTTTCCGACCGCTTCGATGTCCGGAACATTAGAAGTTCCCGGTAACAACCTTAATAACGAGGTGACGTCACGACCCTTCGTCGAGATCAAATTGATTTGATCCGAAGTCAGTCGCGCCGTCAGATCGCTGCTTTCCTTTTCGACTATCTGCCCTTCACTCGCGATCGTTACGGTCTCGGTGACTTGTCCGGTCTTCAACATCAAATCGCCGAGCGCCAGATTCTCGTTGGCGCTGAGCACGACCTTCGTACGCTGGAGCGTCTCGAATCCGGCATGCTCAACCTTCAGCGTGTAGACGCCCGGCTGCACGGAAGGAAACCTGAAGAGCCCAGCCTCGTTGGTAGACTGCTCACGCTTGTCGTTGTTTTGATCGTTGGTGAGCGTGATGGTCGCGCCCGGTACGTTGGCGCCGTTCGGGTCCACCACCGTGCCCGATATTGCCCCAGTGATCGTTTGCCCAAAAACAGTTGAGGCGAGCAACAGGCTCGCCCCAAACACAACGACCGGCATCAGCACGAAATGAAAATTAAAGCGGCGCGAAAGCTTCTCAAGGTGCAGAACCAACATGGCAGTCTCCTTTGCGGACGGCACGGAGCGCGGGCAGCTCGGCTGGCAAGCGTCTCGTTTCAAGATTTTTTTGGCGCCGAAATCGAAACGCTTCGGCAACTTCTGCGATCAACCCGTGAGGCTGGAACCTGGACCTGGAAACCTTGTTCGTTACCGGTAACGGATACTATTTCGTTACCGCTAACGATGTCAAGAACTTTTTTATTTGGCGGACGCGGATTTTGTGAGTGGTGGAATTGCCTGGCGGCTAACGGGTGCGGAAGCGGCGACTGAATGGCTTCGCGGGTATGGTGACTCTATACGAGTTGCCGTCGGGAGCAACCGACAGCTTAATGAAATTTCCCTGGCACTCCTCTTCCTCGTTCGCGATGTAGGCCGACATCGTGTTGTCTTTATCGGTAGTGCGCAGATTTCGATGGAGTTGATAGATGGCTTCGATGCCCGCAAGTTTGCTCAAGGTCGCGAAAGTCCCGGCTTCGGCGCCTTTTCGAGCAGCGCTGTCGATGACGGCGACGCGGGGATTAAGGGCCCGGACAAGGACAGGGTTGTTACTACTGTCCACGCCGTGATGATCGACCTGATAGACATCCACGGGACCGACAATGTTCTTTGGGCAGGCCAGACGATTCTCGATGTTCCAGGTCAGATCTCCGCCGTCAAAAAACTTAAAGCGGCCGAAGGTCAGCAGCATGCCGACGCTGTTTGCGTTATCGCTGGTGTCTTCGGGTTTCGCCTGGAAGTCGTCCCCGCACGGACGAATCTGCGGCGCAGCTGATTGCTCCCCGACAACCACGCCGGCCGCCGCAATCACGCGTACATTTAGAGGCAACAGACCCTTCGGCGATTTCTGAAGGGCGATTTTGTCACCAGGTTTTAGCGTGACTGACTTGCCTTGCGTCGTCAGTTTATAAGCATCGACGTACTCGGCTTGCATGTCGGCGGCGACAGTCGCGGGCAAGCCGTGGTCGTAGAAGTTCATGATCGGGATCAATTTTGCCAACGACGCCACGCCACCGACGTGATCGCGGTGCCAATGCGTGACGACGCAATGGTCAATCTGTTTCAGTCCCGCCACGGTTGTCGCCACATGTGCAATGCGTCCGGCATCCCGATCGCCCGGGAAACCGGTATCAATCAGCAATGACTGGCCCGTAGGCGTAACGATCAGCGTCGCGGCTCCGCCTTCAACGTCTATGAAATAAATTTCGAGCGTCCGCGGGGCGGCTTGCACGGCACAGCAAGTCATCCAGATTAGCACCGCGCCGACGATTAGTTTGGTCATGTCTGTTCGTAGCCTCAGCTCTTAGTGAATCTCGGGCCCTGATGTTTCAGCGCAGGCGCGCATGAAATCAATGGCCATAAATCTTTTCGGTGATCATCGCGACCATTCTTCCGGTCTCGCCATTAACGGACGGTTCTCGATCATCGAATACGGCGTTTACGAAATCACGAATTAACGGCTCATGCAGGTTTGCCTGCGGTGGGTGGTCCTCTCTTCTCTCTTCATCGCCTGACAGAATTCGGATCGCGCCTTGATTCAAATTTGAGATGTGAATCGAACCGCGCGTCCCAAAGATGTCGAGCGTGTCCTGCGGCGTGCGCGCCGCGTGAGTAACGCACAGCGTCGCACACGCACCACTCTCAAACCGAAACAATGCGGTGGCCGTGTCTTCGACTTCCCTTTCGAAAACTGCATTCGCTGTTTGCGCCGTGACCTCGTCGACCGGACCAAAGACATTCGTCAGCACCTCAATTCGATGACAGCCGAAGTCGAACATCGGGCCGCCGCCGGAGCGGTCCTTTCGCAAAAGCCACGCGCGAGAATGATCCGGCTCAGGATCGAAGAACTCGAACGCGTTTATTTGGGCAATGACCGGGCGGCCAACCTCTCCCGACGCTATCAGTTGTTTCGCGCGCGCCACTACCGGATAGAAATGGCGGTAATAAGCAACCCCAAGTCTGACCTGGTTTTGATGGGCTGCGGCGATCATTTGATCGCATTCAGCGACGTTCATCGCCATCGGCTTTTCACAAAGCACGTGCTTGCCCGCCTTGATCGCCGCAATCGCCTGGGTCGCATGCACATGAACCGGCGTGGCGATATACACCGCGTCAATCGCGTCATCTGAGATCAAGTCCGTCCATGACTGGTAGGCTTTCTGCGCGCCGAATTCCTGCGCGAACGATGCAGCCAAATCAGCGCGCTCGCGGGTGACGGCGATGAACTCGCAGTTCTCCAAATCGCGCAGCGCCGGTGCGATGCGTTTGCGCGCAATGTCGCCGCAACCAATCAATCCCCAGGCGAGTCTGTTCATTGTTCCAGCAATCCGAAGGTTGCGCGAAATCTAGCGAAGCGGAGAATTCACCCAAAGCACCGGCTGGCGAATAAAGAAGTTGCGAACCACTTCTTCCACGTTTGAGTCCGCAGGCAGCTTGCGCCAAACGTTTATGTAGTCCGGACGATTGAAAGCGATGCCCGCAAACAAAAGGCTGTTCTGCCGCATGGGCCATTGGTCGTAATACATCACATCAGGTTTCATGGGCCATGATTTTTTATCGGCAATGAACGGCGCCATGTATTCCATTGCCTTGCGAAAGCCGCGACCGTCTGCCGTCTGGAACGTGAACAGATTGTCCTGCGACGTCGAAAGAATCTGACAGACCGTCGCCATGGCTTCAAGATTGAACAACTCATAGCCATACGGTTTCGTTCGCCGCAATTCCTCAGGAAAACTTCCATTCGCCGCGATCTGATTTGGCACAATTATGGTCTTGAAGCGCTCACGACAATACGCGAGCAAGTTCTGATCGCCAACCAGGTGCGCAAACGCGGCGACCTGCATCACCCAACACGTCGTGTGATTATTTTTCGCGTCGCGTTCGTCAGTGCCGTTCTTACTCGTCGTCATCCACGACAAGTAATCCTTGAACCACTGCGTGATCGCGCCCAACTCGGTCATCGACAACGCAGGCGAATCTTTGAGCACCTCGATCGCGCACGCGACTTCAACCAAATGAATCGTATCGATGATTCCGGTTCCTCGCCCCGTCGTAATCCCGTGAATTGCCTGCGCGTATTGCAGATTCGGATTCATGCGCGTGCGCTCGTCGATGAACCACGCCCGCAGATGATCGGCTGCTTTCGCTGCGTAGCGCCGGTCCCTCGTTAACTTCCACGCAGCGACCAGCGCCGGCACTTGGACACTCAGGCGCATCAAGGCGCGGCGATGCTCGACGAAATTGTCAGGGTTCGACATGCCGTCTCGCTGAATGAAAGGGCCGCTCGGATTTTTGGGATCGGGCCACCAGTAATCTGCCTCCGAAAAGAAGTCGTGCAATCCACCGGCACTGCGCGGGCTTGATGATGCGGTAATGGTGATCGGCTTCTCGTTCAGGTATTGATTGGCGGCTTTGATGATCCGCGCGCGATCGATGGCGGCGACGTTCAGCCTGGGTTGCTGAGCGAAAGCGAATTGGCATGTG
>DATANL010000341.1:0-8623 GCA_036266295.1 Pyrinomonadaceae bacterium
ACCTGAAAGCTGAAGACAGACCAGCAGTGAAAGAGGCGCTGACAAACGGCATCGAGGTACTGCGTGAGTTGCAGGACAAACTTTACGCGCAGGATCGATGGGCCGTGCTGCTGATCTTCCAGGCGCTCGACGCTGCCGGCAAAGACGGCGCGATTAAGCATGTGATGTCCGGCATCAATCCGCAGGGCTGTCAGGTGTTTTCATTCAAAGGACCGTCGGCCGAAGAACTCGATCATGATTATCTTTGGCGTTGCATGAGGTGTCTGCCGGAGCGTGGCCGCATCGGCATCTTCAATCGCAGTTATTACGAAGAGACGACCGCGGTACGCGTGCATCCTGAATTTCTGCGCGGGCAGAAGCTGCCGCCGAAACTTGTCACCGACAAGATTTGGGACCAACGCTTCAAAGACATCAGCAACTTCGAACGCTATCTGACACACAACGGTGTCGTCGTGCGCAAATTCTTCCTGCACCTGTCGAAAGGTGAGCAGAAGAAACGCTTCCTGGCGCGACTTGATCGGCCCGACAAAAACTGGAAGTTCTCGGTCAACGATGCGAAGGAACGCGGTTACTGGAAAGATTACATGAAGGCTTATGAAGAGACGATTCGAAACACCGCGACTGATTACGCGCCATGGTACGTCGTGCCGGCCGACAATAAGTGGTTCACGCGCGTGGTGGTGGCAGCCGCAGTGATCGAAACCCTGGCCTCGCTGGATGTTACCTATCCGGAAGTAGGCAAAGAGAAACTGAAGGAGCTCGATGCCGCGCGCCAGGCGCTGATGGTTTCGAACTAACAGGAGGCAGAGATGAAAAAGATGATCCGGTATTTAGCGATGGCCTCGATAGTCGTGGCGGTCGTTGTCTGCGGCAACCAAAGTCTGCAGGCGCAAAAGGCTGCCGAGCTCGATAAGAAAGTCGATCAAGCGTTGGCGAAGCTTCTGGCTGATTCCGAGGCCGCCAGGAACTTGTCCAAAGTGGCTAAAGGAATTCTGGTCTTCCCGACTGTAAAAAAAGCGGGCTTCATGGTGGGCGGCCAACGCGGCGAAGGCGCACTGCGCCGCGGAGGCAAGACGACTGGTTACTACAAAACCACTGCGGCGTCTTTTGGACTGCAGGCAGGTGGGCAAAAGTTCAGCTACGCGATGTTCTTCATGACCGACGGCGCACTCGAGTACCTGAAGAAAAGTGACGGATGGGAAGTCGGTGTCGGACCAAGCATCGTCGTCGTTGACGAAGGCGCGGCCCGTTCGCTGACCACCTCGACCGCGAAAGAGAGCATCTACGTTTTCTTCTTTGGCCAAAAAGGATTAATGGCCGGTCTGGGAATTCAGGGCTCGAAGATTTCGGCGTTCACTCCGAAGTAACGAGTCCCTTACTTGCGCGCCGTCACCGTAATCTCGATATGCCCACCATTCACCAGCCCGGCGACGCCCACCGTTGTGCGCGTCGGCCGCGGGTCTTTAAAGTGGGCCGCATACACCGCATTCATCCGCTGAAAGTTGTTCAGGTCGGTTAAGTAAACCTGCACGCTCACCACGTCTTCGCGCGACATTCCGGCCGCCTTCAGCACGCCATCGATGTTGTTCAGACTTTGCTGCACCTCGGCCTCAAACGTGTCGGGGATCTTTCCGTTCGCGTCCAGTCCCAGCATGCCTGAGACATAGAGAGAGCCATCGACGAGAATGCCCGGACTGAAGTTACCGCCCGCCTTCGCGCCGGGAGAATAGATAATTTTCTTTTGCCCAGCCGGCTGGGGAACCACTCCCAGCATCAGGATGATGATTGAAAGAATCGATGTGAGCATGAGCACTCCTTTGGATTTGTTGAAGCATTACGAGTTCAAACGAGAACCTTACTCGTGCTGACGAGAAACCGTGCGCGGCGAAGCCAAGCAGCCGACACGACGCCAAATAAAGAAATGGGATTATGGTGCTTTGGAACGACTGAAGTCTACGGTTTCACGCGATTATGCCGAAGTAACCTGGGCCTTTCCTGACCACTGCGCGTGGGGTTTGCCCAAAAAGTCTAGTCTTGCCAAGTCCGCGCAGCGGACGAGTGAGAGTAGCCCAGCACTTCAGTGCTGGGAACCGGTCGGCGACGTCCCCCAGTCCGCGAAGCGGACGATTGATAAATCCTCTGCAGGCAACGCAGTGCGGATCAGCCGTCCGTTTCACGGACTGTCGCTTGTGATCGCGCTGATCCCCACCGATAAATCGGTGGGCTATTTTCAGTCGTCGGCTTCGCCGACTTTTTGGGCAAAGCCCTGCGCGTGATGTTCGCGGATCAAGGCAACTGCCTCATCGCCGTTGGCGACGCACTTCGGAATGTTGAAATCTTCGGCGCTGGCGAGCGGCGTTTCGAACTCCAGCATTGAGCTGCGCGCCCATTCAACAAAGCCGGGCCACATTTTGCCGACCAGGATCAGCGGTGTGTTATCGAGATGTTTCACCTGGAGCAGTTGCCAGATCATCGCGGTTTCGAGGACTGTGCCGATTCCACCCGGAGCTACGATGAATGCATGGGACGCGAGCACGAAGTGATGCAGCCGCGTGAAGAAGGTCCGATGTTCGAAAGCCAGTTCGACGAAAGGATTCACTTCCTGCTCGAAAGGAAGATCGACGCGAATGCCCATTGAGTTTTCTTTGTCTTTGCCGGCGAGTTGCACACCTTCGTTGGCCGCCTGCATCAGTCCAGGGCCGCCGCCGGTGATGATGTCACAACCCATGGCCGCCAAAGCCGTCGAGACGCGCTTCGTCTCTTCGTAGGCGACCGTGCCCGGCTTGGCTCGGGCCGATCCAAAGATCGTCACGCGATAGCGATCGTGCTCCGATGGTTTCAGCCGGGTCAGATTATTGACCACGTCCCAAAGACCGAGGACTGAATCAATCAGAACTTTTTTGACCGCGGGTTCGTCGGCCAGGCTGATTGCTTCTGTTCGTGTTGTATCAACTGTTGTGCTCATCCGGTTCTCCTGAATGGAGCGCACGCATCGTGCGTGCGGTTCGCGAGCATCCTTGCTCGCCATTCAATTCATAGAGCCGGCAAAGATGCCGGCGCACCGCACGCAGGAGGCGTGCGCTCCTGGCTATCAGATCTCAATCACATCGCCGAGGTTCGGACACTCGGTCTTTATTCCGTACTTCGAACTAATCAATCCTGAAAAAACATCGCGGGCGCGGTCTTCGCCGTGTGTGATGATGGTCCGCGGCTTCGAAGGCGCCACCGCTCCATACCAATCCAACAGCCCTTGCTGATCAGCGTGCGCGCTGAATCCGCCCATGGTGTGCACCGAAGCGCGCACCGGAATCCGCTCGCCGAAAATTTGCACTTCATGGTCGCCGTCGACCAGCCGGCGGCCCAACGAATTTGCCGATTGATAACCGACAATCAGCACCACGGTTCCCGGAATGGGCAGGTTGTGTCGCAAGTGATGAATAATGCGACCGCCGGTGCACATGCCCGCGCCGGCCATGATCAGGCACGGGCCGCTTACATCCTTCAGTGCCTGCGAGTCTTTAGGCTTGGGGCATGCCTGGGTGAGGGCCAGGCTCTTGCGCAACTCGCCGGAAGCGACCATTTCTCTGGCCTCTTCATCGAACAGTTCGTTGTTGCGGCCGTAGACCTTCGTAGCTTCGATCGCCATCGGGCTGTCGAGATATATCGGAAACTTCGGCAGCGTGCCGCGCTGAAAGGCGCCGGCTAAAAGATAAAGCAGCAATTGCGTGCGCCCGACTGCGAAGATGGGCACGAGGATCTTTGCCTTGTCCTCAACCGCTTGCGCGATGATCTTGCGTCCCTCGACGGCGGTCTCGTGTAGCGAGCGATGGGTGCGATCGCCGTAGGTCGATTCCATGATGACGGCGTCCGCTTTTTCGAATGGCGTCGGGTCCTCCATCAACGGCGCGCCGCGCGGGCCGAGATCTCCTGAAAACACGACGACTTTCCGGCTGCCGTTTTCAGTAATGGTGAGTTCGATGCTGGACGAACCAATCACATGGCCCGCGTCGACGAACCGCGCTTCAATTCCCGGCGCGATTTCCGTGCGTTGGTGGTACTTGATGGGCCGCAGCAGCGGCTTAAGATTGCGCACGTCTGCCTCTTCGAAGAGTGGTTCCAACGGCGGCTGGTTCGTGCGCGCGCGTTTTTGGTTCTCTCGTTTCAGATCCGCCTTTTGCAGCGACAGCGAATCTTTCAAGATCAGCGTAGCAATCTCGAATGTCGGCTGGGTTGCATAAATTGGTCCTTCGTAACCCTTGCGAGTCAGAATCGGCAATCGCCCGACGTGGTCGAGATGGCCGTGCGTCAATACCACCGCATCCAGGTGACCGCCTTCCAATTTGGCGGCGCTGCGGTTCTTCGCTTTTTCTTTGCGCCCGCCCTGGAACATCCCGCAGTCGACAAGGATGCTCGCGTCCTTCGTGGTCACGTGATAAGCAGAGCCCGTTACGTCTCCGGTAGCGCCATGAAATTGAATCTTCATCGAAATCTCGTCGTGGTGTCAGAACCCTGAGCGGTAGCGACGGGGATCATATGACCCCTTGAGTTAGCACTTGATCCGGTCGCTACCGCTCGCGGTTCTGACACACGTCAGTACGAATAAAACAAATTCTGAATATCAGCCTTTGGTCGATTCTTCAGCAGCGCCAATGAAAGCAGAATGCGCGCCTTCTGCGGATTGAGTTCATCTGAAGCGATGAAGCCCATTTCATCGTCATTCACTTCGACGTTTCGCCCGACGCTGCCGGTTGGCACCCGGCTGCTGCGCACGACCACGACGCCTTTCTTCACTGCATTCGCGGCGGCGTCGAGCGAGGCTTTATTCATGTTGCCGTTGCCGACGCCCGCGATGACGATTCCTTTGGCGCCGTTCGCTACGGACGAGTCGATCAAGTCGGGCGGCATATCAGCGCAACCAAACACCACGTCGACCCGCGGCAGCTTGCTGACGCCGCTGACATCAAATTCACTGCCGGTCGTATGTTTCCAGGTTGGGCTGTTGTAGAAATCATTCTTTCCGTAAGCGGCGACGCCAACCAGTCCACGTAACGGCGACATGAAGGTTTGCACCGACGTGGTGCTCGTCTTGGTCAGCGAGTGCGCTGCCTGAATCCAATCGTTCATTACCACCAGCACCCCGCGGCCTTTCGCGTTCGGATCGATCGCCACACCCACCCCGTTGTAAAGATTGAGCGGCCCGTCGGCGCTGACGGCAGTCGAGGGACGCATCGAGCCGACCATCACCACGGGCTTGTCGCCTTTGACTACGAGGTTGAGGAAGTAAGCGGTTTCTTCCATCGTGTCGGTGCCGTGCGTAATAACGATGCCGTCCACGTCGTCCTGCTTCATCAATTCGTTAATTCGCCTGGCGACTTTGAGCATGATGTCGAAGGACATGTCCTGCGATCCGACGTTGGAGATTTGTTCGCCTTTGATGTTCGCGAGGTCTTTGATTCCGGGAACGGCCGTAATCATCGCGTCGATCGTAACGGCGCCGGAGGTGTAGCCCGACTGCGTCCCGGTCGCGGCCGCGCCGGCGATCGTCCCGCCGGTGGCCAGTATCACGACGTTCGGTTTCTTTCCCTGCGCGAGAGCGCATTGCACGCTCACAATGATCGTAAACAACAGAATCAGACTGCGCGGTTTACGGGGTGACATTTGATTTCTGCCTTTCATTGCCAAAGGAATTGACCACTCATTGCCAAGGGAATTGACCACAGAGGACACAGAGGAAGACTTTCAAAACCGCACACAGAACTGACCTGGTTCTTCCTAATTTCTTCTCTGTGTTCCTCTGTGGTGAAAATCTTATTTCAGATATTTACTCTTATCCTTCACGTCGACCTTGCCGACGCTCAAAATGGCCAGCGCCAATCGAGAATCTCGGGCTTGTCGATGCCATGCTCGTGCGCGTAGCGCTGCGCATCGATTTGCTGATTTAAAAATTTCTCTTTTGCATGCGCGCCGATGTTGTGCAGCTTCGGCACGCGGTCGATGACGTCGTTTGCCAAAGTGAATCGATCGATCTCGTTTTCGATGGCCAGCTCCATCGGCGTGTTGATGTTGCCGCGCTCTTTGTAGCCGCGTACGTGCAGGTTGCGATGGTTCGTGCGGCTGTACGCCAGACGGTGAATCAGCCATGGATAGCCATGGAAGTTGAAGACGATTGGCTTGTCGGTGGTGAACAGGCTGTCGAAATCGCGATCGGTCAGGCCGTGCGGATGCTCGCGATGGCTTTGCATCTTGAAGAGATCGACGACGTTGATAAAACGAATCTTCAGGTCTGGAAATTCTTCGCGCAGCATCGCCGTGGCGGCCAGAGCTTCCTGCGTCGGAATATCACCGGCGCAGCCCATCACCACGTCGGGTTCTTGTCCTTGATCGTTGCTCGCAGGGCCCCAGATGCTGATGCCTTTCATGCAGTGCGTGATTGCCTGGTCCATGTTGAGAAACTGCAGGTGCATCTGCTTGTCGCTGACGATCACATTGATGTAGTTCTCGCTGCGCAAACAGTGATCGGCGACGGACAACAAGCTGTTCACGTCGGGCGGCAGGTAGATGCGCGTGACCTCGGCGCGCTTGTTGACGACGACGTCGATGAATCCGGGATCCTGGTGCGTGAAGCCGTTATGATCCTGTCGCCACACGGTCGAAGTGATCAGTAAGTTGAGCGAAGCGATGCGTCGCCGCCACGGAAGTTCGTTGCAGATCGATAACCACTTTGCGTGCTGATTGAACATTGAATCGATAACATGCGCGAACGCTTCATAAGTCGAGAAGAAGCCGTGGCGCCCGGTGAGCACGTAACCTTCGAACATGCCCTCGAGCGTGTGCTCGCTCAGCATTTCGATCACGCGACCGTCCGCTGACAGCTCGCCGCCCTGTTCGTCTTCCGGAAAGCGTTCGGCGATCCAGAACTTCTTGCTGACTTCGTAAATATTGTCGAGCTTATTTGATGAGTTCTCGTCCGGGCCGAAGACGCGAAAGTTCGTCATGTTCTGCTTCATCACGTCGCGCAGAAACATGCCCAGGGGTCGCGTGTTCTCGACTTCGATTTGGCCGGGCTTGTCGAACTTCGCCGCATAGTCGCGAAAGTCGGGCAGGCGCAAAGCCTTCTTCAACAACCCGCCGTTCCCGTGCGGATTGGCGCCCATGCGCCGCGCACCCGTGGGCGTCAACGCGCGCAGTTCGGCAACGGGTGTTCCGTTTTCATCGAACAGCTCCTCGGGTTTCAAGCCGCGCAACCATTCTTCGAGCATCTGCAAATGTGCCGGGTTCTTCTTGACGCCCGCCAGAGGCACTTGGTGCGCGCGCCAGAAGCCTTCGAGTTTCTTGCCGTCAACTTCCGCGGGCGCCGTCCAGCCCTTTGGCGTGCGCAAGACGATCATCGGCCAGCGGGGACGCAGCGGGGCTCCTGACTCTCGCGCTTCGCGCTGTGCGGTTTTGATTTCATCCACACAACGGTCCAACGTCGCGGCCATCGCCTGATGCATGCTCGGCGCGTCCGAACCTTCAACGAAATAGGGCGTGTACCCGTAGCCCTTGAAGAGATTTTCCAACTCTTCGTGACTGATACGCGCGAGCAGCGTGGGGTTATTGATCTTGTAGCCGTTCAGATTGAGGATCGGCAGCACCGCGCCATCGCGAATCGGATTTAGGAACTTATTAATGTGCCAGGAAGTTGCGAGTGGTCCGGTCTCAGCTTCGCCGTCACCGACGACGGCCGCGACCACCAAATCAGGATTATCAAAGGCCGCGCCGCACGCGTGCGAAAGCACGTAACCCAGTTCACCGCCTTCGTGAATCGAGCCCGGCGTTTCCGGTGTGCAGTGGCTGCCAATGCCTCCGGGAAACGAAAAGTCTTTGAAGAAACGTTGGAGACCATCTGCATCCAAACTCTTTTCCGGATAGATTTCTGAATACGAGCCTTCGAGATAGAGGGGACCGAGCACGCCCGGAGCGCCATGGCCCGGGCCGGCCATGTAAATCATGTCGAGGTCGTTCAGCTTAATTATTCGATTGAGATGTGTGTAGACAAATGAGAGCGCCGGACTCGCGCCCCAATGGCCCAGCATCCGGTTCTTGATGTGCTCGGGCTTCAACGGCTGGCGGAGCAGGGGATTGTCCTGCAGGTAGATCATGCCGACCGCGAGGTAATTGCACGCGCGCCAGAAAGCATGCGTCACTCGCGCTTCTTCGTCCGTCAACGGCGCGCCGGCTACCGTCGAACGGGCGACGCCGAAGCTGCTGAGCTGATTCACCGCAGGCTCACTTGCGACCATGGAACCTCCAGAACTAGATTCGGCGACTTAACAGGCAAGCCGCTGCGTCAAAGACACTTACCGAATTCTTTTGATTAATTTTATTGACTGGAGTGTGTCGAGCGTACTGTCAGAAGTGACAGGTCGATTTGGAGTGCGGCGGCTTGACGCCGCTTTTTGATTCGCGGCGTAGTCTCAACCTGGATGAAAAGCGCCGTCAAGCCGGCGCACTCCAAAATCAGCTCGCCGCCGGCATGAAATAAAACATCAGCGCAATGATGAGATACACGGTGAGCAGCTGAATGCCTTTGTACCAGTTCGATTGTCCATCGCCGCATACCAGCGCGCCGCACAAGACCGCC
>DATANL010000342.1:0-4680 GCA_036266295.1 Pyrinomonadaceae bacterium
CGCGCCGGGCGGTAATCACGAAGCAGTCTTTGACGTGGTGGCGATGACCTTTGGCGACACTACCGCGGCCGTCGATTACACCGGCCAAACCTACACCATTCAATTGCCCGAAGAAGATTATCAGCGTGCTCTCAGCCAGGGCCTTGTCTACAACGTCGCAGTTCCCATCAAGAAAGCCGGTGCTTACCAATTCCGCATCGGCTTGCGCGACGCGGCAACCGGGCGCCTCGGCTCGGCGTCGCAATACATTCAGGTTCCCGACCTTACCAACCGGCGATTGGCGCTGTCCGGACTGGTGCTCAGTGGCACGGCGACCGCTGCGGTTCAGCCCAACGCCAAACCAGACCTGAGGAATCGCGAAGTCAGCCCCGCCGTTCGCGATTTTCGGCAAGGGATGCAATTGCAGTACGGATATCTGATCTACAACGCGCAACTCGACAAGAACCAAAAGCATCAACTCTCGACGAGCGTCCGAATGTTCCGCAATGGCCAGCAGGTTTTCGCAGGTAGCGACCAGCCTTTCGCCGCCAACAATCAGAACGACTTGCAAAGGCTGGTCGTCTCGGGCGCGATCATTCTCGGAACCGATCTGATACCCGGTGAGTACATTCTTCAGGTCGTGGTTACGGACGCACTCGCCGAGAAGAAATATCGCACTGCCACGCAGTGGATGGATTTTGAAATTGTGAAGTAACGCCAAGTCGCCATGGTTCGAAAAGCACTTCTGACACTCCTGCTCAGCACCCAACTGATCGCTTCCGGAATTGCGCAGCAACCGCAAACACCGCCGCCGCCGCCAACGCTGCAAAGGCCGGATGAAGACGACGTGGTGCGCATCTCGACAAATCTCGTGCAGGTTGATGCGGTCATCACCGACAATCATGGAAAGCTGGTCCCCGATCTCAAGCCGCAGGAGGTTGAGATTTTTGAGGATGGCCACAAACAAAAGATCACCAACTTCAGCTTCGCTTTGAGCCCGACAGTGCCGGCCGGACGCGCCGCCAAATCGGCCCCGACAGCGAAGGACGCACCGCCGCTGCCGCCGGCCACGCTCCGCCGCGAAGACATCAAACGGACGATTGCCATTGTCGTCGATGATCTCGGCCTGGCGTTCGACAGCATGGTGTTTGTCCGACGCGCATTGAAGAAATTCGTCGACGAGCAGATGCAGCCAGGCGATCTGGTGGCGATCATTCGGACCAGCGGGGGCATCGGCGCGCTGCAGAGTTTCACGGCCGATAAAAGGCAACTGGCCGCGGCCGTCGAACGCATTAAGTGGAACGCCAATGGTCGCAGCACTGCTACTCCTTTCGACCCGATCGACCCGCCCACGTCGGGCCCCAGGGGTCAGCAAATCGACGACGCGCGGAACGAGTTGAATGAATTTCGCAAGGACATCTTTGCCGTGGGCACTTTGGGCGCGGTGAGTTACGTCGTTCGCGGACTAAAGAATTTGCCCGGCCGCAAATCAATCCTGCTGGTGTCGGACGGTTTTCGCATTTATGACGACGCGAACGCGATGCGCACTTACCTGGCCTCCGATCGAATCACTCGTCTGGTAGACGAAGCGGCGCGCGCCGCCGTCGTTATCTACACGATGAACGCGACCGGATTGCAGACCATGGGAATCACCGCAGCCGATAACATGGACAACTCCCGGGGGATCACGACGGCCGATTCGCTGCGCAACACCACCGACCCGGGTATTGGAAGTAATGATTACTTCATTGACCAACTGACCAAGCGTCGCAACCAGGCTTACGACAACCAGCAGAGCCTGGATTACCTGGCGCATCAGACTGGCGGCATCGCGATTCGAAATACAAACGATCTCAGCAGCGGCATTCGACGTGTGCTCGAAGATCAGAAGGGCTTTTATCTGATCGGCTATCGGCCCGATGAATCGACGTTCGACAAACGCACGGGCAGGCGCACGTTTCACCACTTAACCTTGAAGGTCACGCGGCCCGGAAAATTTAACGTGCGCATGCGCAACGGTTTCTACGGCGTCACCGAAGAAGATAAGTCCGCGCCGCGCACGCTGGCGCAGAAGCTCTACGAAGCCACCGCCTCACCCTTTAACGCGACCGGCATTCACCTGCAACTGACTTCGCTGTTCGCGAACGACGAAAAGTCAGGCTCGTTCATGCGCTCGGTCCTGCATATCAACGCCGGCGATCTGACCTTCACCGAAGAAGCCAACAAGATGCATCAGTGCGTCTTCGACGTTTTGTCGATGACCTTTGGTGACAATGGCGTCGTGGTCGAACAGACCGGCCGGACTTACACGTTGCAACTGCCTGAGGACAGCTACAAGCGCGTCGCCCGCGATGGTTTGGTCTATTACATCACGGTGCCGGTCAAGAAGCCGGGCGCCTATCAACTGCGAATGTCTTTGCGTGATACCGCGACAGACCGAATTGGATCGGCAAGTCAGTTCATCGAAGTCCCGGACATGAAAAAGAATCGGCTGGCGCTGTCGGGTCTTATCCTGCGCGGCTATGTGAACCGCACCGCCCAGACAACTGCCGAAGGACCCTCGGCCGACCAGGAAGGGATCGACAAAGGCAACGCCGAGGCCAGCCCCGCCGTCCGCCGCTTCCACTCCGGCATGTTCCTGAACTACGCGTTCTTTATTTACAACGCCCAGGCGGAAAAAGGCGCCGCGCCGCGACTGACAACCCAGGTAATCCTGTTTCGCGACGGCAAGCCCGTCTTCACCGGCAAGCAGAATCCCATGAAAACCGCGGGTCAAGCGGACCTGAGGCGTTTGGTAGGCGGCGGGATCATTCAACTCGGAAGTGATCTGGAGCCGGGCGATTACGTACTTCAGATAATCGTCAACGATGAACTCGCCGACAAGAAACATCAAACCGCGAGTCAATGGATGGACTTTTCGATCGTCAAGTAATCGTCCGCGCTAAAATTTCGGCGGGGCCTCGCTACACATCTTCTGCGCAATCAACTCCGCCGCCTGCCGATGTCCCTCGACGTTCCAATGACCGTTGCCGATCTCTTTGCCGAACCCGTGTAAGTAAACCTTTTTTTCGTCCGCGTAACGCTGCAGTGGTTGGGCCAGATCGAAAAACTCAATCGCTTCGCGATTCGCAAACTGCTCAAGCCTGCGGTTGGGATAAAACAGATCGTCCATCCCCACATATGCCTGAAATCTCTGTCGCACCGCTGAATCGGGGTGCGCCTGAATCGGATTGCTGCCGATCGCCAGCAGAAACCTGGCGCCCTTTTCATTTACTTCGCGATGAATCTCATTCAACAGACCCTCGGTCACCCGCCACGCTTCATTCCAGGTCGCATCCGGCTTCAGATAGACCATGTTCTCTACGCTGATTTCGGATGACGGTGGTTTCGCGTTGTCGTTTGCCGCCGGCGGGACGGGTGACGCCGGCACCGGCTGACGCGAACGACGCTCATCCAGTTTGGTCTTGATCAGCAACTGCGCTTCGTACCCGAGCTGCACCAGCCGGAGGTGGTCGCGGAACCAGCGACCGAAACTACTGAAGGCCCGCCAGCGAAACTGCGGTGCTTCGCGAAATGAATCGTCTTCAACCAACTGGTCACCGCGATAATAGAAGTAAGGAATTTGATCCGTCTTCTTCAGTGAACGCACGTTATCGCTGATGTCGTTGTTCGTCGTCATCAACAGCATGACGATATCAGGCGAGTACTGCCACACTTGCCGGCGCAGAGTGATTAGTTCCTGCGCTGTCCCGTAACCAGAGACACCAAAGTTGATGATCTCGACGTGCTTGCCGGCGAATTGCGGGCAGCTCTCCAACTTCTGTTGTAGTAACCACCAGAAGGTCTGCTCCAACGGCACCTGCAACGCTTCGCAATACGAGTCGCCGAGCAAAGCGATCCTGATCGTATTCGGCGGCTTGGCGATCGCGTGTTCGCGATCGCGCAGACCGGCGCTGTTGATGCTGGCGTAGTTGCGGCCTTCACGCTGATAGGTCCCGGCGATATTCGGACGCAGCACGACGCCGCGGTAGTAATCGGGTTCATAGAAAAGCGGCGCGGAATAACCGACAACCCGCAGAAAGACTTCCGTCAGCAGCAGGCCAAAACCGAGTCCGAACAGCACCAGCAGGAATTTTTTGCCGCGAGATTTCTTGCGAGCTGTGCTGTTCATGTACGCGCGCTCTTTCGATAGACGATCCAACACCAGGTCGCCATTTCAAACTGCTCGAACAGGCGATGGAGCCCACCGGACCGCCACGCTGGTTGCGTCGTCGTGTGGTGAACAATGTCGAAGTTGGCCGCGCGGCCTAAAGCCCTGAGGCTGTTAATCGAAAACACATAGTTATGATGGCCCAGAGCCAGGTGCTTGTAGGGACGGCTCTTCAATTTTAATTTCGATAACACGTCTTTCGCGCGCGTATCGAAGCTGCGATAGTTCGGCACCACGACGAGGACGTAACCCTCATCGTTAAGGATTTCGCGCGCTCGCTGCAATGTCGAAAGCGGATTGCTCGTATGCTCGAGCACGTGCAGCATCGTAATGACGTCGTACGTTCGTCCAAATTCGATCTCTTCGATCGTCCCGTGATGAACTTGAAAGCCGGCTTTGGCGGGCAGCGTGTCGCACACATGCTTCGACAAATCCGTCGCTTCGACCTCATATCCCGCCTGGCGTGCGAAGTGCGGCAAGAGGCCGCTTCC
>DATANL010000343.1:0-3635 GCA_036266295.1 Pyrinomonadaceae bacterium
GATGTCTCGTGGGTAACTAAATCGTTTAGCAACGTCGTTCGTTACTTCGGCTGTCCTTCTCAGGGCGTTGAGAAAGTCTTCAACGATTTCATCGGTTAGCTCGGGATATCGCACGCGGATCGTGGAACGCTTCAGTACTTCGGAAAGCTCGGTCAAAATCTCTTCGCTAAGGCGCAGACGCACTAAGCCTTCTTCAGCTAAACGCAAACACGCGGCGGCGGGGCCGGTTTTTCGTGCAACTGCTTGCAACAGGATATTGCAGTCAAAGACCACGCCCATCCTGGGCCTGTTCTTCACCCCGGCTGCCTCTCGCGTCTTTCCCGAGAGACTTCTCCCCGCGCCTCAGTAAAGAGAGTGTCCAATTCACGGTCAGAGATCCCGCTTCGTTCCACTGCGTCGCGAAAGGGCGCGAGGATGTCGTCGAAGCTACGCCCGCGGTTCACCTCTCGCTCTACAAGTTTCTCCACATAACCTTTAATGTCGCAACCTTCGGCCCGCGCGCGCTTTTCGAGCAGCGACTCAACTTCTGGTTCAAGTTCGAGGGTTACTGTCATATCAATCTCCCGGCGTAAGGCGTTTTCTTTCTCCATTCAGAAATGTTCTTTAACCGCCGACGGAATTCGGCATCTGAAACATTCGCGGGCTTATTTGTTATTGCGGCCTGAGGCATGACCTGATACCTGTTCTTCATAATTTGACCGCGGAGATTATCATCCGAAGACCGTTTCACATCAAGATTCAGCACGTTCGTGCTTACACCCCAGCTAGTTAGCCGCGCTTCTTATCGGGCCGCGGAAGAAAACCGGATTGTTGTTTCGAGTCCCTGGTGGAAGTCGGGGTTGGATTCTTACTCGGTTTGGCCTGTTCCAATCGATCTTTCTTTAAGGCTTCAGCCAGACGCTTTTTCGCACGCTTATTCATGGCGTGATTATAGCGTACCGGAAATGGATGCCTAATCTGCGACGCTACAGCGGGACCAGTTCAGTCGTAGTATCGCGGCGTTTCTTTTCTTTGAAACCTTCGACAAACACGCGTGAACCAGGCGTCGGGAATTTTTCGGCGTACGCGCGATCGACCAATTTCTTCAGACGTTCGCTGCGCGTGAAGACGGGCCGCACTTTGATCTGCTTGCCGTTGACTTCGATTACGCCTCGGGGGTCTTCCTGAAATGTGCGCCACCAACTGCGCGGCTTCAATGAATAAGATCGAACGAAGACGCGTCCTTCAACCACGACGGCCCAGATGCCGATGATGCGATGCGGTTCTGTGCCGGCACGAATGCCGAGAATCTTCGCTTCGTGAATTGCTGCAACAGTATTCGGCGGAAATTTCTTAACGGTGGCCATAGACAGACTTTGATCATTTACTGAAATTAATTCGCCCTATGGCGCCGCGCGCGCCGGCCGCCCAACCAAATTTTTGCCGCGGCGCAAAGCTGAACGTGTCGAACCCCGGGCCTGCCAGCGCGCTCCAGGTGTGGCCATCATCCGCCGAATAGTCGCTGCCCGACGGTCCCACCGCGATCAATGACGAAGTTCCAGGTATGTAAGCCACGACTGAGCGGAACCCGGAGAGCCCTTTCGTCAGCGTCCAACTCTCGCCGCCGTCGTTTGTGATTGCCAGGTTGTCGGTCGCGTCGCGTTCTTTCTGATAATCGCCGCCAACGATGACGCCATGCTTTTCGTCACGAAAGGCAATCGAAAAAATGCCGGATGACTGGTTCGACTTGATCGGAGTTTCAAAAACTTTCCATGTTTGGCCGCCATCGGTGGTGCGCAGGACGCGCGCGCGTTCGGCCGAACCCAGACCAATCCACGCGTAACGCTTGCCATAGACAGCGATGTTCGTCCCGCTGGCGGCGAACGCGCCTTCGTTGACCAGCGCGGACGGCAATTTGTCCGGCGCCACTCTGGTCCACTCACGCCCGCCGTTTGTAGTTATGAGAATGTAGAACTGTCGATCGATCGAGTCACCGATGACCAGACCGTGGTCGGTATCCCAGAAAGACATGGCATCGAGAAACGCTTTCGGATCCTGGTTCTGGAATTGCGCGGTCCAGGTCGTTCCGCGATCCGTCGTCTTGTAAATGCGCGAGGCCGCGCCGTTGCCAATGCTTAAAACGTACGCGGTCGTTTCATCAATCGCATCGATGTCGCGAAAGTCTACTATGTCAGTGGTGACCGTGATTCGTTTCCAGGTGGCGCCTCCATCTTCGGTGCGCAGCACTGTGCCTCCTGAACCGCTGGCCCACGCGACCCGCTCATCAACTGCGCTGACTCCGCGCAAGCGCGCGTTTACGCCGCTGGTTTGCAACGACCAGGTTGGCAAGGTCAACAGGACGGAAAAAATCAATAAGAGAAGATTCATAATTTATTAGGCGCAAGCCGGCGATGATCGACCATCAGACAGCGATCCTGCACGACCTTGATCCCGGCTTCGGCCAGTTGTTGCGCTGCTTCATTATGATAGATGCCGAGCTGCAGCCAGACTGATTTCGGTTTCTTGGCAATGATGTCGGCGACATGCGGCGGAATGTCCTGCGGCCGGCGGAAGACGTTCACCATATCCACCTCTTCTGGAATTTCGGCCAACGTTCGATGAACCGGTTCGCCGAGAATCTCAGTCACGTCCGGGTAATAAACCGGAACGGGAATGATCTTGAATCCGGCGTGCTGCATGTACTTCGGAACGTAGAAGGCGGGTTGGTTGCTCTGAGCTTCGGTTTTGATCCCGAGTACGGCAATCGTTTTTGTCTGCGCCAGCAGCTCGCTTATTTGCCCTGAGTCGTTGATGAGATTGTCGCGCCAGTTGGAAGTCATGACGCCAGATTAACGTGAGCTCGGCATTTTCAGAAACCCTACCGTCAGGGAGGGTGCCGCTGTATTACATCGAAGTAGCTTAGGGTACCCTCCCTTACGGTCGGGTTTCTGAAACTAAAAGTTCACACCGGTCGCGGCGAGAATCGCGAAGACAACGGCCAGGAGTGCTTCTCCCGCAATCAGGCCCGACGCCAGCGGGATTCGATAATCTTTTTCGGTTTGCGGCGAGACGCGCGACCAAATCAGTTGCGCTACGCCGCCCAACACGAACGTGATGATCACGGCGGGCGTGATCAGCATGCCAATGCCCATCGCTGACGGCGACGGCACGAACTCTGCCCAACGCTCGGCCAACAGAGTCAGGATGATTCCGACGGCTACTCCGATCGCTAATCCGACCAGGCATCCCGGAGGCAGCGCCTTCAAACCCTTCGTTAATAATTCTGCGAAACCGGCCCATTTCACGCTAATCGGAGCCGAAAGGCCCTGATCGCCGATGCCGAACTTGTTGCGCAGGATCGGATAGATGATCGCCGTCGCGATCGATCCCACCGGAGCCGCAATCAATTGCGCGATGGTCAGACTACGCGGATTCGATTTCAGCAGTTGGCCTGCTTTGAAATCCTGCATCAACGCTTCCGACGTCACTGCGATGGTTCCGGTGAGTCCGCTCGACGACATATTCACGGGCACATTGCCCGGCGAGATGAACGCGAAGATCGCCTGCATCATGTTCGACATTGCGCTGATGGGACCCCAGTTCGTTTCACCCAAGACCCGCAGGCCCACCAGCATCAAGGGCAGAGACAGCACGAT
>DATANL010000344.1:0-4548 GCA_036266295.1 Pyrinomonadaceae bacterium
CCCTCCACCCAACCCCCTACACCCTGCGCTTGGAATCAGGGTGAAGGGTTTAGGGTGTTGGGTGTAGGCCAAAAGCGCTAGATTGATAAACGGACTCGCATTTCTCTAAGCCCGACACCCGCAACCAAGGTTTAGGCTTTAGACAAAAACTCTAGATCGATCAAGGTACTCGCATTCCCTAAACCCACCACCCAACCCCTACACCCTGCGCTTGGAATCAGGGTGTAGGGTTTAGGGTGTTGGGTGTAGGCCAAAAGCGCTAGACTGATAGAATGGACTCGCATTCTCTAAGCCCTACACCCGCAACCCACGTTTAGGCTTTAGACAAAAACTCTAGATCGATAAAGGTACTCGCATTCCCTAAACCCTACACCCAACCCCCTACACCCTGCCGGGCACACCGTCCCTCGCCTTGCCTAGGCCGGATCGGCATCGTATAATCCGGTTTCTCTCGGATCTTCGGATTGCGTTATCCGGTGGGTTTTGGCCCACTTTTTCTTTTGGGCGAAAATCGATGGAAACGGCGTCGGTCGCAGAGCGCATCAAGGTAATTGCCGAACAGGCGGCCATCGACCACGGACTCGAGCTGGTTCACACGGAAGTCGCCGGTCCCGAAAATAGTCCGATTGTTCGAGTGTTCATTGATAAACCCGGCGGTGTGACTCACGACGATTGTTCGGACGTGAGCACCCAAATCGGCACGGTGCTGGACGTCGAGGATTTCATTCACGCGGCGTACACGCTGGAGGTTTCGTCGCCGGGAATCGAACGCGGGCTGTATAAACCGGCTGATTACGAGAGGTTTACCGGCAGCACCGCGAAAATCAAAACGCGTATCGCTATCAGCAATCAGCGAAACTTTCGCGGCGTCATCAGCGGCATCGCCGACGGTAAAGTGGTTTTCGATGATCGCACCAACGGACGGGTCGAAATTCCGCTTGAGTCCATCGCCAAAGCGAATCTGGAAGTCGACGTTGAAAACGAGTTTCGTCATGCCCGCGAACGCGAAACCACAGATCGAGATTTGATTAAAAAGAATAGATGAGCACGAGTATTGCGCAAAACATTGAAGCCCTTTGCCAGGAACAGGGCATCGATCGCGATTTGGTAATCGAAGCGATCAAGGAAGCCGTGCGCGCCGCGGCCAAGAAGCAGTTCAAAGGCGGCGAGGACATTCAAGTCGATTGGACCCCTGAAGCCGGCCTCGAACTGTCCGCGTCGAAAGTCGTCGTTGAAGAAGTACAGGACGATTCAACCGAACTTTCGATTGAAGAAGCACGCGAACTGGGCGGCGATGAAGTTGAAGTCGGCGATGCTCTGCTGTTGCCCATGCCGATGGAAGAACTCGGACGCATCGCGGCGCAAACCGCCAAGCAGATTCTTTTTCAGAAAGTGCGCGATGCCGTTCGTTCGAATGTCTACGAGCAGTACATCGATCGCGTTGGCGAGCTGGTGAACGGGTTCGTCAAGCGTTTCGAACGCGGCAATATGATTGTCGATCTCGGCAATCTCGAAGCCATCCTGCCGCGCTCGCAGCAGTCACGCGGCGAGCAATGGAGCCAGGGCGAGCGCATCCGCGTGGTCATCACTAACGTTTCCAAGGAATCGAAGGGTCCGCAGATCGAAGTTTCGCGCACCTCGCCGGAACTGCTCGAGCGGCTGTTTGAAATGGAAGTGCCGGAAATCTATGACGGCACGGTGGTCATCAAGTCCTGCGTTCGAGAACCTGGCGAGCGCGCCAAGATCGCCGTGGTTTCCAACGAGCGTGACGTCGATCCGGTCGGCGCTTGCGTCGGCATGAAGGGCTCGCGCGTCCAGGCAATCATTCGCGAATTGCGGGGCGAAAAGATCGATATCATCGAATGGTCGGAAGAACCTTCGGTGTTTGCCGCGAATTCCCTTTCCCCGGCGAAGGTCAATCAGGTGCGCATCACTGACATCGAGAACCGGCAGATGGAAGTGATCGTCAACGAAGATCAGCTCAGCCTGGCCATCGGCAAGCGCGGACAGAACGTACGGTTGGCGACGAAACTGGTCGGCTGGAACATCGACATTCGCAGCGAGGAAGAGTTGAAGAAGGAAGTCGCCGAGGCGATGGGCGCAATGATTGCTTCCGGTGCTCCGGTGCCTTTGTCGGCAATCGAAGGCGTGAACGCGCAGCAGGCCGAGACTTTGGGAGAGCATGGCGTTAATGACATCGAAGGTTTGGCGAACACTACCGTCGACGATCTCGTCGAATTCCTCGACGTGAGTCTCGACGAAGCCGAACAGATGTTGGCGCTGGCGCAGTCGGTCATCGCGATGCGCGATCAAAACCGGCAGCCCTCCGATGATGAGACCGGCGGCGAAGGTCAAATGGAGCAGAATGCTGCTTCCATCGAAGAAGATCCAAACGCCGCGCCCGGTGACGTCGAACCGAACGAAGAGATGATTGCAGCCGGCTATGACGAAGCCGTGGAAAAAGGTTCCCCATCGATCGCTGAACAGACTATCCGCGCAGAAGACTCAGCGGACCCGGTCGCACTCACTGAAGCCGATCCGATGACAGTTGATGAATTGGTTTTGCAGGAAGCGGGACGCGATCTTCGTCCTGACGTCGTCACTTCCGCGCCTGACGCGCCCGCCGGCGTCGACCTCGACAAAGTTAGAGCTGCGGCAGAGGAAGAATCTGCCACGGCAGAAGCAGAAGAATCTTTCGTTCCGTCTCCCGATGAAGTGGCCGCGACGGACGAAACTGAGGAAAAAGAGAAGCCATGAAATGCTTCTAAAGCGGCCAAACATTGTCTGCGCACGACACTTTAATCGTGCGCCTCGTCCACGAGCCCTTTCGTAGCAGCGCTCTCCGATGCTGGTTGCGAACGGTTCGAGGCAACACGTTCGCCAGCAGCAAGGAGCGCATGTCAGTAGCTACTTCAAAAGTTCGCATTTACGATCTCGCCAAAGATCTAAAGATCGATACCAAGCGCCTTATCGAAGAGGTGCGGCGCGAAGGTGTCGACGTCAGCGTGCCGTCCAATTCCATCTCGAAGGAACTCGCGGAAAAAATTCGCGATAAGTATTTCCCCAAACAGAGCGCGACGGTTAAGCGCGCAGTGAAAATTGTCAAAAAGGCCGCGCGGCCGGTGGTCGAGGAAGAACCCGAAGTCGCCGAACCTGAAGAGGTGGCCGCCGCACCAGCGCCAGTTCAGCCGGAACCTATGATCGCCCACGAAGAACCTGTCAGCGCTCCGCAGACTCAGCCGCCGGCCCAGGTGGTTCGCCGCCTGGCTCCGGCCGTACGCGTAGTTAAGCCGGAAGCGCCGCCGCCGGCCGCGCCCGAGCCACCGATGGCTCAGCCGCCGGTGACTGCCGCCCCGTCACCCGAACCCGCTGCGCCGGAACCTGTTGCCCCGGCCCCGACTCCGCCGCCTGCTCCGCCGGCACGACAAGTCCGCGTGCTACGTCCGACTGCGGCAGCTCTGAATGCCGGCATTCGTCCCGGCGAACGCGCGCCGGCGCCGCCGCCCTCGCCTTCGACTCTGCGCACTCGCGAACGCGCGACTCGCGGACGCGTCGAATACACGGGCACGCCCGGCGAGACCGCCACGCCGCAGACGACTTACATTCCGCCGCCCGATGCGGGCCGGCGACGCTCGCGACGCGGATCGACGCGTGGAGGCAAGCGTGCTGGTGACGGCAAGACCGGCAGGCTCGATAGAGATTTTATTGCACCGCCCGACCATCGCACGCTCGAAGAGCGTATCGCCGGCAGAATCGCAGTGTCGGGTGATTTGAAGCCAATCCGCCTGGTCGAAGGATCGACCGTAAAAGAATTCGCGGACAAGTTGGGTATCAAACCGAAAGAAGTTGTGGGCCTGCTCTTGCAGCGCGGCGTTTTTGCCACCATTAACCAGGCTCTCGACGACGATGTTACCGCCGATTTAGGCAAGCGCTTCGGCTACAACGTGACCTTCGTCCCGTTCGAAGACATGGTTGCCGAGGAAGAGTTCGAAGAACTGATCGCTACCGATGCCGACGATATCGAAGTGCCGCGCGCTCCGGTCGTCACGGTCATGGGTCACGTCGATCACGGCAAGACTTCTTTGCTGGATGCCATTCGCACGACCGACGTCGCCGGCGCTGAGGCCGGCGGTATCACCCAGCACATTGGCGCGTACAGCGTCCACGTGCCCAGCCCGGACAATCCGGAAGAGAAAAGACGCGTGGTCTTTCTCGATACGCCGGGCCACGAAGCGTTCACGCTCATGCGCGCGCGCGGCGCGAAGGCGACCGACGTGGTCGTGCTGGTGGTGGCGGCCGACGACGGTGTGATGCCGCAGACGATTGAAGCGATCGAACACTCGCGCGCCGCGGGCGTTCCGATCGTGGTGGCGATTAATAAAGTCGATAAGCCCGACGCCAATCCAGATCGCGTGCGTCAGGAACTCTCGCAGCAGGGACTGAACGCCGTGGCCTGGGGCGGCGAAACGGAAATGGTCGAGGTTTCGGCGAAGAAGAAACAGAACCTCGAGACGTTGCTCGAAACTATTTTGCTGACCGCGGACATTT
>DATANL010000345.1:0-3735 GCA_036266295.1 Pyrinomonadaceae bacterium
CCCGTTCGTCACCTGACGGAAATTCGACCGCGCCAACCTCGGCTCCGGCCTTGAGCAGCGCCTTGATAATCTGAAGATGGTCGCGTTTCGGTTCGTGAACGCAGACCAAACGGCGGTGCCCAGGACTGTCCCACCGTACGAACTTTGTTTTCGAGGAGCGGGACGACGGCAGCCGGCAAGACCAAGTTCATCGATTTAGCGCGGGCCGGGACTGATACTCGGCAGTGAACTCCCGAAACCGATCTCCGCTTTCGGGCCTGACGATATTTCTTTGGTGCGCGTCTCTATGATCTCTGCCTCTATCCCGCCAGGTAACTTGATTTTGTTTAAGTTGGGCAAGAGCAATCCAATTACCATGAGGCCGAGCAGAATTGGGCTCAGAACGGTGAGCATAGTTTTGTCTACGACCAGGTCTTCCTTAGCGGGTGATGAGTTGGGCAAGGCCGAAGCTTCGGCATTCGCGGGGGCGTTTTCGCTCTTTTCACTTTTTGGCGCGACGGCAGCCTGAGGTTCCGGCTCAGTTTTCTTACTCGCATTGCTCACGATCTCCGAGGTTGCACTCGGTCGCCGCGGTATTCGCTTGCCCCATGCGGGAAGGATGTAGGGTGTAGAAAACCCAAAGCGCGTCGCAGCGTCATGCACGAGTGTCAGAACCGCGAGGATCAAATGATTGCCTGGCTTTAATAAGACTAATTTCTGCGGGGCTTGTCTGATCCGGTCGCTACCGCTCGCGGTTCTGACACGAGAGGAAACATCAGAGAAACAAATCGCCGGCCCTATCGACGAATCGATCGGACCGGCGTTTCGGACTCGACCTACGCCCCTACGTAGTCCGAGTCGTACGGTTCAGGCACCTCACGGCCCAAACCGAGCTCGATACTCACCTGACTCGATAAAGGCGCCGACCATGTCCGCTTCGATGAAGTTTCCATTGAAGCGGTTCAGTTTGTTCAGCCAGAAGTCATAGCCGTCAAAGTTCGCGTCGGGCAGTTCGTTCGGGTTGCGCCGCAGGTAACCGATGTACTGCATCTGCACGAAGGAACGGTTGACCTCGCCGGCAAAACCTGCAGACCTGGTGACTCGGAGCAAGGCCCGGGCGCGCGCTGCGGGATCGGCCGCTGCGTCATGGCCGCCGAACTCGCTCGCCCCTTCATTCAATTCAGTCGAAGTCGCCGGCCGGCCCAAAGCGTGCAAATAAAGTCTACTTACGTATGCATTCGGCGAATCAACCGTGGGATAGAGTCCCACGAACTCAGGCCGCATGACGAAGTCCTGCATAAACGCCTCGCGGTTTTCATTGAGTGTCTGCTGCCAATTGCCTTCGCCTACGATTACCCCGCGCCGTACTGCCTGGTTGTCACGAATGAACTCCAGATAGCCGGGCCGGTTATTCGGGCGATCCAGAGCCGCCGCGTAGAATGCCTGGACCAGGCCGCCTGACTGCGAAAACTCGATCGACAGGAAGAAAGCTGCCGAGGTATTTATCCGCATGACCCGCTTGCACTGCTCCGGGGTCAAATCGAGGGGCCGGCGCGCCGCGTCGTTGCATCGATCGATGTTGTCCACCCAGAAAGCCAGGCCGGCTGCATCCGCTTCGCGATTCAGAAAATCGTGATACTGCTGGCGGACGAATGTACGCGTGTCGTCGATGACATTGAAATCGGGTGATAGCCCGCCACTGGTGTCATGAATCTCCACCGTGGCGACCGGGGTTGTTCCCAATATCGCTCCGCCGATCGGATTGGACAGCTGCACAATGAATGTCTCAAAAGGCGCTTCCACATAACTGTCCTGGTTGATCACAACGTCAAAGGTCTTCTCGGTCTCACCCGCGGCAAACTTCAACGTCCCGACTGCCGTGTTGAAATCGCAGCGAGAAGAAGCCAGCCCGGTAACCTTGCTGCAGTCCACCGCAGCGCCGGCATCGTCCGTGGCGTATTCCACGGTTGATGGTCCGGACGTATCTCCGCTGCGCGTGACGGTGATGCGAACAACACCCAGGTTCTCCGACACATGATAAGCAGACTGGCCGAAGCTAATCAGAGTCGGATTACTTGCCTGATCGATTATGGTGAACGTGCGTGCCACCGGCGTGGCCGAGTTGTAATTGGCATCGCCATCCTGCGACGCCGTGATGGTGCATTGGCCTGCGCCAGTCAGATGAACCCGCGCAGCCGTAATCGAGCAATTGCCACTGGCCGCGAAACCGACGATCAGGTTGGACGAAGTCTTGGCGCTGACCTCGAAGTCGGCATCACCCACAGTCTTGTTCGACAAATCGTCAAAGGTGATCTGCTCGTCAGCCTTGTCAATCGTGAACGTTCGCGCCATCGCGGTCGCCGGGTTGTAATCCGAGTTGCCATCCTGCGATGCCGTGATGGTGCAGGAACCCGCACCCGCAAGGTGGACTTGCGTGCCCGTCGAGGTGCAATTGCCGCCGGCTGAGAAATTAACGGCCAGATTCGATGAAGCCGTGGCGCTGACATTGAAATCGGCATCGCCAAACTTCTTGTCTACCAAAGCATCGAACGTGACCTGTTGGGCAGCCTTGCCAATCGTTAATGATCGAGCCACCGAAGTCGCTGAATTGTAGTCAGAGTTTCCATCCTGCGATGCGGTGATCGTGCAGGAGCCGCCGCCCGTGAGGTGCACTTGCGTACCCGTCACGGAACAGTTACCGCTGGCCGAAAAACTGACAAGCAGATTGGATGAAGCCTTAGCGCTGACATTGAAGTCCGCATCGCCAAACTTCTTGTCCGGTAGAGCATCGAACGTGATCTGTTGATTAGCCTTGCCAATCGTGAATGCCCGAGCTACCGCTGTCGCCGGGTTGTAATTCGTGTTGCCGTCCTGAGACGCCGTGATCGTGCAGGAGCCGCCGCCCGTGATGTGAACTTGCGTACCCGTCAGGATGCAATTGCCGCTGGCTGAGAAACTAACAGCCAGGTTCGACGAGGCCGTGGCGGTGACATTGAAATCCGCGTCACCCACAGTCCTGTTTGGCAAAGCTCCGAAAGTGATCTGTTGACTTGCCGGCTGAATGATCAGAGTCCCGCTAGCTTGCCCCACAAAGTTCGGCTCATTAATGGCCGCCGTAACAGCATACGAGCCCGCAGTTGTCGGCGCGCTAGCGGATCCGTTGTAGGTCACCACGATGTTCAGACCGGCGGGATTGCTGCTGGCCGAGATGCTTTTCGGACTGCCATCAAACGTTTGGACCAGGTTGCCAAGAGTAACCTGTCCGGTCGCGGCAGTGTTCGTCAGCACAAAGACGGCTGACGTCGATCCCCCGGCGTGAGTTGCGGTGACATTGTATGGTCCACCGACGATGGAATTCGCGGTAAATGCCGGCGCAGTCGCGACGCCATTGGAATCTGTCGCAACGGTCGCGCTGCCCGAGAATGAACCGCTGGGTCCGTTCACAGGCGCGGCAAAGGTGACGAGGATTCCGCTTCTGGGAAGGCCGGATTCAGTCACGGTAGCTTGCAGCGGAGCACCGAAGAGACTGCCAATCGTCGTCGATTGTGGTGTGCCTTCGGTGGCATTGATGGCGTAACCGACCTCTACGGCGCCAATATCGATGGGACCAGAGACCGCACGGCTAAAGCCGCGTTGGTCGGTCGTATTCGCGTCTGCCGGAGCATTAACACCGGCTTTGATCGCCGGACTTCCGAGCAACAGCAAATGCGTCTTCGTCGGTCCACCGTTATTTGCCAGTGGACCAAGGAGCGGGTT
>DATANL010000346.1:0-2859 GCA_036266295.1 Pyrinomonadaceae bacterium
CAGACAATCGAGTCGCACCGCTATCACAAGTCGACCCCGTAATTGCTACGACGATCGATAACGAAGTCGCGCGCCAGGCGAACGGGCTTGAGTTGATCGCTTCAGAAAATTTCGTCAGCGAAGCCGTGCTCGAAGCCGCCGGCTCTGTGTTCACTAACAAGTACGCCGAAGGTTATCCCGGCAAGCGTTATTACGGCGGGTGCGAGTGGTCGGATGTCGTCGAGCAAACCGCGATCGATCGCGCGAAGGAACTGTTCGGCGCTGATCACGCCAACGTGCAGCCGCACAGCGGCGCGCAGGCGAACATGTCGGTGTATCTGGCGGCGATTCAGTACGGCGATCAAATTCTCGGCATGAACCTCTCGCATGGCGGACACCTGACGCACGGCCATCCGTTGAATTTTTCAGGATTAAGTTACAAGGTCGCGGACTATGGCGTCTCTCGTGAGACTGAGACGATTGATTACGATGAATTGCAAAAGCTCGCAGAAGAACACCGGCCCAGGCTGCTGGTATGCGGCGCTTCTGCCTATCCGCGCATCATCGACTTCAAACGCATCGGTGAAATCGCGCAGAGCGTCGGCGCGCGCATGTTTGCGGACATCGCCCACATCGCCGGTCCGGTCGTTGCCGGTCTGCATCCATCGCCGGTGCCGCACGCCGACTATGTCACGACGACGACGCACAAAACTCTGCGTGGCCCGCGTGGTGGTTTGATTCTCTGCAAAGAGGAACACGCGAAAGAAATCGATCGCAGATTGTTTCCGGGCGTGCAGGGGGGGCCGCTGGTGCACATCATCGCCGCCAAAGCCGTGGCGTTTGGTGAAGCGTTGCGTGATGATTTCAAAGAATATCAGCGACAGATCCTGGCGAACGCGAAAGCGCTCTGCGCTGAATTGCAAGAGCAGGGTCTGCGTATTGTTTCCGGCGGCACGGACAATCACCTGATGCTGGTGGATGTGTGGATGGATGGGAAAGGAATCACCGGCAAGGACGCCGAGAAGGCCCTCGAGGCTGCGCACATCACGGTAAATAAGAACACGATTCCTTTCGATCAAAACAAACCCTTCGTCGCTTCGGGCCTGCGCATCGGCACCCCGGCAGTGACGACGCGCGGCATGAAAGAAAACGAGATGCGCGAGATTGGCCGGATGATCGCGGCGATTGTTCATGAGCCGCAATCAGAGGTTGTGCAGAATAATGTGAAACGCGATGTCGCCGAGTTGACGGCGAGATTTCCGTTGTACGCTAAGCGTTTGAGGCCGCGGGCCAGCGAAAGCACGGCGTAGCCCGCGAAGCGGGCGGGAGCATAAAGCCTGGGGCGTGAGCCCCAGGTAGAAAACCCCATAAATTAGGCGAAGCCCGCGAAGCGGGCGATAGCTGTTTGAAATATGGTTTTGGTGATGGGATCCCTTCTTGCGATACGCCCTTCTTAATCGTAGGGCTATCGCCCGCCCCGCGGGCTATATCGAGAATCTCGCAAGTGTCCTGGGCTTACGCCCCAGGCTTTATGCTGTCGCGCGCTCCGCGCGCTGTTCTTCAACATGCAATCACCCACAACTGACCTCCTGCATCTCCTGAAACAAACCTTTGGCTTCGATTCATTCCGCCCGTTGCAGGAAGAGATCATCCGGGATGCCCTGGCCGATCGTGATGTGTTTGCGCTTTTGCCGACCGGCGCCGGAAAGTCGCTCTGCTTTCAACTGCCGGCGCTGGCGCGGCCGGGATTGACAGTCGTGATCTCGCCGTTGATTTCGCTGATGAAGGACCAGGTTGACGCGCTCACCGCGAGCGGAGTGTCAGCCACGTTTCTGAATTCCACCGTCAACGCAAATGAAATCGGCTCGCGCATGCGGGACTTGCGCGATGGCAAGTACCGCCTGCTTTACGTCGCGCCCGAGCGCGCGATGCTGCCGGGATTTTTGGCGAACCTGAAAGCCTGGCCGGTGAAGTTGATTGCGATTGACGAAGCGCATTGCATCAGCGAATGGGGTCACGACTTTCGTCCCGAGTACCGGCAGCTGGCGCAACTGCGCGCGTTGTTTCCGGCCACGCCTCTGATGGCGCTGACGGCGACCGCGACCCGCCGGGTGCAAACCGACATCGTCAAACAACTCCATCTGCGAGATCCGAGTTGTTACGTCGCCAGCTTCAATCGTCCCAACTTGCTTTATCGCGTAAAGGCGAAGGACGGCGCCTACAAGCAACTGCTGCGTTTTGTGAAGGAGCACGCAGACGACAGCGGCATCGTCTATTGTCAGAGTCGTAACACGGCCGAGAATCTGGCGACGCGTTTGCATAACGACGGGATCGAAGCGAAGCCTTATCACGCCGGTCTGGACGCGCCGACGCGCGCCCGCCACCAGGAAATGTTTCGCCGCGATGAGGTGCTGGTCATTTGTGCGACGATCGCTTTCGGCATGGGCATCGACAAACCCAACGTGCGCTTCGTGGCGCATTACGATTTGCCGAAGAATATCGAGGGCTATTACCAGGAAACGGGGCGCGCCGGCCGCGACGGTTTGCCGAGCGATTGTTTGCTGCTCTTCAGCGCCGGCGATGCCGTGAAATACTCGCGATTCATCGACGAAATGTCGAAGCCGCAGGAACGCGAAATTGCGCGGCAGCAATTGAGTCAGATGGTGCGACTTGCCGAAAGCGCGGAGTGCCGCCGCGTGGCGATGCTGCGGTACTTTGGCGAAGAATTTCAGGCCGAGGACTGCGGCGCGTGCGACAACTGCCTGACGCCGCGCGAAAGCTATGATGGCACCATCGAAGCGCAGAAGTTTCTCTCGTGCGTCTATCGGCTCAGGGAAAAGAGCCGCATCGATTTCGGGCTCAATCAAGTTGCCGAAGTAT
>DATANL010000347.1:0-7063 GCA_036266295.1 Pyrinomonadaceae bacterium
CCGTACTCGAGCCCTTTAATTATTAACTTCCAAGTGAGAGGAGTCTCTGTAATGTACATACATGGTAAGGCGAAAGGTGCCTTGGCATCGCTCGCTACCTTTGTTCTTATGGCTATATGCCTGATGTTTGGCGCCAATACGGCGTCGGCTCAGGAAACGACGGGCGCCTTGCGCGGCACGGTGACCGACGTTAACGGCGCAGTGGTCTCGGGCGCCAACGTAACGGTTACGAACGAGGCGACCGGCGCTTCGCAGACCAAACAAACGACCGGCGACGGCATCTTCGAGTTTTCGAAACTCGCGCCGGGTAGTTACACGGTCACCATCGAAGCGACTGGATTTAAGCGTGCTTTAAATAAAGAGGTATCGGTCAAACTCGGTATCGTCAATCCACTCGATGTGAAGCTCGAGCCTGGCGCGGTCTCAGAGACCGTGACCGTTACGGCCGGCACCGAGGAGATTGTCCAGCGCGATCAATCGCAGATTTCGCATACCGTCGAGACGCGCAAGATTGCAGATCTGCCGTCCAACGCCGCCGGTTCCGGGTTGGACACGTTGGCCCTGCTGGCGCCTGGCGTGATCCCGAACAACAGCGGCGGCGTGAACACGAACGGCAGTGGTTTGTCAGTTAATGGAAACCGCGCGCGTTCGAACAACTTTCAGATCGATGGTTCCGACAACAACGATTTGAGCGTGGCCGGTCCGGCGCTTTTTGTGGACGCGCAGGATTCGCTCCAGGAATATCAGATCATCACGAATAATTTCTCGGCCCAGTACGGACGCAACCAGGGCGCGATCGTCAACCTGGTAACCAAGTCCGGCTCCAACGACTTTCACGGAACTCTGTTTGAATACCACCGCGACCGCAAGGTCCTGGACACGCTCGACAACTTCGAACGAGCTGGTGGACAGACGGAACCGTTGCCGAGTCTCTTTAACGTATTCGGCGGCCAGGTCGGCGGCCCAATGTATCTGCCGAAGTTCGGTGAAGGCGGCAAGAGCTACTGGAAGGGAACGAACAAAGCGTTCTTCCACTTCGATTATCAGGGCGTTCGCAATCCGGCCTCAGCCACTTTGCGCAGCACCTCGCTGGCGTTTGTCCCGTCTGAGTTCTCGCGTCTGCTGGCAACTTTCCCCGGCAATGGCGTGTTTCAGACAATCTCGCAATTCAGCGCTTTTGCGATTCCCGGCACCACGCCGCGAAGCGATTTAACCGGCGCGCACACCGTCTTCATTAATCCGACGTTGCCCGCCGCGAGCCGCATCAGCAATACCCAGCGGCCCGGTGACCAGGGACCGTTCCAGATTGGTGGACCGTTCGATGTGATCAACCTCGGCGGCACGCTCTTCCAGGCGGCGAACCCGGAACGAATTGTCTCGGAACCTTTCAATGAGAACTATTGGGATTTTCGTTTTGATATCAAGCCCAATAACAAGGACAGCATCACCATTCGAAATCTCCACCAGACGCAGTTGTTCATCAACACGCTGGCGACTTCGAACGGATTCAGCGGCGACCTGCCGGCCACCAGCAAGAACTTCGGTGGCAACTGGACGCATTCGCTTTCGCCATCTTTGATAAATGAGGCGCGCGCTACCTATCAGCGTATCGGCGTCGAATTCGGTGGTGGCTGCGAAGCGAAGACTCCGGGTTGTATCCCGGGGCCGCTGCAAATCGGATCGGCGCTGGCCAACATCGGCTTTGCCGGCGTCACTGGTTTCACCAAGACTTCATCTGCATTGCAGACAATTGGACCCGCGACCAACTTGCCGCAGGGCCGCGTCGGCAAGGTGTATCAAGTTGCCGATAACCTGACCTGGGCGAGAGGCAAGCACTCGATCATCGTGGGTGCCGAATACAAGCACCTGAATGAAGTCGTGCCGTTCCTGCCCAACTTCAACGGCGCTTACGCGTACAGCGGATCTACCGCCTTTACTCGTATCATCAACAACGCACCATCAGGCATTTCGCTGACCGCTGGTGATCCGACGCTGGCATTTACGGAAGACGACCAGTATTACTTCTTCCAGGATGACTTCAAGCTTCGGCCGAATTTCACTTTGAATCTCGGCGTGCGTTACGAATACACCGGGCAGCCCATCAACAAGCTGCACGATGTGACCGTGGCGCGCGAGAGCGGTGCGAGTCCTTTCTATGATCCGAAGCTGCCTTTGAGCATCAAGACCGTGCCCCAGATCCCGGCCGACAAGAACAACTTCGCGCCGCGATTTGGCTTTGCCTGGTCGCCGCATTTTGAGAAGGGCTTCCTGCACTCGCTCTTTGGCACGGACGCCACTGTATTCCGCGGTGGTTATTCGATCGCTTACGATGCGTCCTTCTATAACATTCTTTTGAATGTGCAGAATGGCGCTCCGTTCTCAGCGGCGCTGGCCCTGTCCAACGCTAATGCGCTGGCGTCAACGACGACTTCGCCGTTGCCGCTCCCGGGCAACCCGTTTGGTGACATCATTCGCAGCACTGCCACCACTTCGGGCGTGTTGCCGCTGGGCAAGCTCGATCCCCGCTACCTGTCACAGACAACTGTGGCGCCGGACTTCCATTCTCCCTACTCGGAGCAATGGTCGTTTGGTGTGCAGCATCAATTCGGCCGCAATCAGGTGGCTGAAGCTCGCTACGTTGGCACCCGCGGTCTCGGCTTGTTCCAGAACATCAACGACAACTTCTTTGTCGGTCCGATGTTCAACGGATTCACGCTTGGTGGCATTAGCTTCCCGAGCTTCAAGCAGTTCATTCCTGCCGGCGTCACGCCGCAGGTTTGCACTGACAATCCGGCCACGCCGTTTGTCAACGAGAGCACCTGTAACGGCCGCATCAAGCCGCAAGCCGGCATCACGATGCGCGCCAATACGGCGAACTCCTGGTACAACGGCATGCAGCTGCGTTACAACGGCCGCCTGATGAAGGATTCATTGTCAGTCGGCGCGTCTTACACGTGGAGCAAAACGCTGGACGATGCGAGCGAGATTTTCGCGTTCGACATTGCTTCGGCCAATGCCCAGAATCCGTTCTCGATCAATCGCGCCGAGCGGGCCCTGTCGCAAATCGATCGCCGCAGTGCTCTTTCCGCGAACTTCATTTGGGACATGCCCTGGATGAAGGAACAGAAGGGCGTTGTCGGTCATCTGCTGGGTGGTTGGCAAGTCAACGGCGTCTACCTGCTCGTCAGTGGCGAGCCCTACACGCCGGGCCAGTTCTTCAACGGCAGCGTCTATGGTTTGGGTAACACCTACCTGACCTCGGGCGATCGTCCGTTCCTCGGCAATCCGGCTGCGGATCCCCGCCTCGTGGCAATCAGCCAAACCGATGCGGCTTTGATCTTCGGCGCGCCATTGGCAAATCCGACTGGCTTCTACTCGATGAACGAGATCAACCTGAACGGGAACTTCGTGCCGGTGACGGCATCCCAGGTCCACTATATTGTGAACCTGCCCGGCTCAGCGAAGATCTTCAACACGCCGTTTGGCGATTCACCGCGTAACTCTCTGTTCGGCCCAAGGCTAAATCAACTCAACCTGGGATTGTTCAAGCACATCAATATTGGTGAGCGTTTGAAGCTCGAGCTGCGTGCCGAGGCTTACAACTTCTTGAACCATCCGAACCCGGGCTATGGCGTGAACGGCGCCGGCTACCTGCCTGACTTCTTCGTCGAAGATGCAGGCATCCCGCTGTCCTCGTTCGCGCAGAATTCCGATATTGAAAAGGCGCGTCGCGTACTGCAATTCGGACTTCGCCTTAGCTTCTAACTCGTGGTTCCGGCCACTCGGGGAGAGTCGCTTGCGACTCTCCCCTTTTTCTTTTAAGTTCAGCCAATGAAGTGTCGCTATGTTTTCCTGCTCGTCCTGATCTGCGTCTGCATCTCGCCTGCCCCGGCCCAAATCAACCGCTCAAGCCAGACTTCCGGCGGCAACGGCAACATCAGAGGCATCGTCCTCTTGCCCAACGGCTCGCCGGTGAATGAGCCCGTGAAGGTGACGCTTAAAGTCATGCGCGGCGATCAAGCCACTACCTATACAGACCGCGACGGCAGATTTGAATTCAAAGCGGTCGCCGCCGGCGAATACACGGTCGAGGCCGAAGCCGATCGCAGTCGCGAACGTTTCGAAATTACGGGTGAGCGAATCACGGTCCGCGTCAACACGCCGAACTTCATCACGCTGAGTCTAAGAGAAAAAGGAAACCCCCAGGAGAAACATGATCGCACTGTCTCGGTGGCGATGCTCGATCAGAAAGTCCCGCCGGCGGCCAAACATGAATATGATAATGCGATGCAACTCGCTCGTGCCGGCAAATCCGACGAATCGATCGCGGCGCTGCAGCGGGCGGTGACGCTTTATCCTGATTATCTGATGGCGCTGAACGATCTCGGCGCGCAACTACTCGACGCGGGTCGGCTGGATGAGGCGCTGGTCGCATTAAGGAAGGCGACGCAGATCGATCCAAAATCGTTTAATCCATTACTCAACCTGGGCATCGTGCTGGTGCAGAAGAAAATGTTTACGGACGCCGTGACCGCGCTCGATCGCGCGTTGACCGCTGAGCCTTCATCGCCGCCGGCACATCTGTACACCGGCATGGCCGCCTCGGGGGCCAATGACACGGCGCGCGCCGAGCGTGAATTCAAAGCGGCGCACGATCTTGGCGGCAGCAGCTTTGCCGTCGCGCTCGTTTACCTCGCCCGGCTGAGCGTCAAACAAGGGCACAAGCAAGACGCGATCGATGCCCTGCAACTTTACCTGCGCGAAGATCCTTCGGGTCCGAACGTAACGGTCGCGAAAAAAATGCTCGCCGACCTGCAGGCAAAATAAAAAGAGCAGAGCCGTTGATCGACCCTGCTCTTAACTGCTCGGACGAATTTGTTTGCCTGCCGTCTACTCCGTCAACATAAAGTCAACGTTGCGAATGATCGTGCGCGATTGTTTGTCTGCCTGCGGATCGGTAATCACGATCGTCAGGATGTAATGGCCGGGATGCGCCTTCTGCAAACCGAGCTGGCCCACCTTCGCCACTTGATTGGTGGCCGGGTCCGAAGTGATTAGCGCTTCGGGTTCCTGATACACAATCTTGCCGTCGCGGCTGATGATCGTCTGCGCCCGCAGTTGGCTCTTCCCATCAGACAGTTTCCCGTTATAAATGACGACCGCGTATCTCAGGTCGTCGGCGCGCGGCAGTTGACGCAACGCATTCATCGGTTCGGGTTTGCTGCCGGCCTGCGGGTTGACGCCGAAGAGAAAGATGCTGCTGGCGGTGAGACGCTTCTTTGTCAGGTCGGGAACTTCGAGGTATTGCGACACTGAGCCGAGCTTCCCGGTCTCGATGTCACGCACCACTGCGCGCAGTTGATAGGTTCCCGCCGGTAAATCCGCGTGTGCGGTGTAGCTCATGCCCGTCGTCAACGCTCGCTTATAGTCGCTTTCCGAAAACTTAGCGGTGATCGTCTGGCTGAAGCCGCCCTGATTCTTGCCGAGACTGTTCATCATGAATCCGACGATATCGAAAGTCGCCACGTAGTTCTTATCGGCGTCTTGTTTGAAGCTGAGCTGGCCGGCATTCAGCAGCAGATTGATATCGAGTTGCGCGCGCGCATCCGGCAGGAATCGATATTGCAGCCGGGCCGCCAGATCAACGTCCCGCTTTGCCAAAGGTGACATGGCGGCTCGCACGATTGCGGCCTCGCGAGTTTCGTTCGCCCGCGGCGTGTCAGCAGTGGCCACGTATCCCTGACGGGCGTAGACGTGCGCGCCCGGACGGGTGACCTTGATTTCCAGCTTATGAAACTTGTTATCGAAAGCCTCGGTCGGCGTGTAGGCCAGCATGTAATAACTGCTGCGGGCCACAATCCGATCCAATGCGTCTTTGAAATTGTTGGTATTAATTACCGAGATACCGCCGGTCGATTGCGACAGCGCCTGAAGTCCTTGCCGACCCGTCATGGTATCTATCGAGAGATTGTCGAACATGCCCATGTTCGGCGAGCGGCCCTGGCCCAGGGTGCCGCCGCCGCCCAAACTGCTGGTGGCTTCATTTCCGGGATCGTTGAAATGCGCCACGCCGGGTGTCCCCTGCATTCCGCGAATGTCGAGCGTATTGATGACGACGCCGGCCCGGGTGGCCCGATCGACCATCTGCCTGAGCACCTCATTAACGCCGGCAATGTAGGAGCGGGTTTCGATAACGTTCACCGGCGCGGCGCCGAGCTGGTCGCCAATGCTTACTTGCCGCTGTGCGGTTTCGGCGAGCGGCAAGCCACCGGAAATAAGCACCAGGCTCTTACGGCCTGGCAGCGGCTTCATAGAAGTGGTTAGCTCACTGGCAGTCACCAAAGTTTGCAGCACTCGGAAGCCGCGCGTGAGTCCGTCATTCGAGCCGTCCAGGACCGCGTTCGCAGCATTAATCGAATCGACCGAGCGGGCCGTGTTCTCGGCACTGTTAACGGAGCTCGTGATATTCGCCAGGTTCTGACGAATCACTTCTCCGCTCGTCAAATTATTGAAAGCTGAAAACGCGGTCAGTTGTGGCGTGATGCGTTCGATGGCGGTGCGCAGGATCCGCTTGTCAGAAGTGAACTGTTGCAGCAAACCTGTTCCGCCAACCACGCGCACGATAGCGACCAGATCGCCCTCGCGCATTTGGTTGTCGACGAAGTCGGTGAGCAGCTTGCGAACTGTCGGAATGTCCTCGAGTGGAATCGTCAAATCGTCGACGACGAAGGCGAAGACGCGGCGCAATTCACCGGCGCTCAGATTACGTGCGGCATCACTCTCGACGGCCTTGCCGGCGATTGAAAGCTTGCCTTCAATGCGCGGGGCGGCGTCGGGCGCTACGAACTCGAGGAACTTGACGTCCTGGCGTTTGCCGTTATCGGTGACTTTAATTTCGTCCAGCTTGATGTCGGGAATCACGCGGTCATCTTTATCGACGATCACGACGTCAGTTTGGACCAGTGAAGTAGTAATGCGAATGATATCGTCAGCAGCAGGTTCCTGTTCCGGTTTCTGCGGTGTTTGAGTGACGACAGCCTGAACCGAAAAAAGGATCAAGCAG
>DATANL010000348.1:0-4637 GCA_036266295.1 Pyrinomonadaceae bacterium
CCCTCTCCCAGAGGGAGAGGGCATTTAATGGCTCAAGAATTCAAACCATTCATCACTTCCTTGTGCGTCTCCAGAATCCAATCGCGCTGGTCCGCGCGCGGTTCGAGTGACCAGTCGTCGTGGTCGAACGTGCCGCCGAGCACGATGCCGTCGTGGCGCGGGAACATGTAACCGGCGTTGAGATAGCAATAATCCACCTCGGGCTGCGGGATCAGAATCTCCAACTGCCCTCGCACCGGTCCGAGTCTCTTGTCATCGAATAACGCACGCGCGCCGAGACCGGTGCAGTTGAAAACGACCCGCTCGGGCAGACGCATTAACTCACGCCGATCGCGCAATTCCCTGACGACGACTTTGCCGCCGGCGATGTAGAAATCGCGGAGCAAAGCGTTCAGGTACGTCTGCGGTTCGATCAGCATCGTGCTGTAGTGACGCACAAAAGGAAAACCAAAATAGACCTTGGGCTCTCGGTGGATGTCCGAGGCCGGATACAAATCGTTGCCGCCCGGCAGTTCGCGATTCACGGCGCCCTCAGTCCGGCCCAGTTCATATGTCTCGATCCAGCGAACGGCGTATTCCGGTCCGGCCAGGAGTTGAAACGCGCGGTTTGAAGTGTGACAGGCCTGGTGAAACTGGCTGCGGAATTGCGGCGAGATAACCGCCTCGTCATACACCGACGTCGGCGACCAGAAGCCGCCGGCGATGTTCGAGGTCGTATTCGGCGGCAAATCCTTCGCATAGATCGTGACCACAGCGCCGGCGTTACCATATCGCCGTTGCAGCAAACGCGCGGTCGACAACCCGTTTACGCCCGCGCCCAGAACGGCGAAGTGAGGAGTTACGGCCCTGCGGGTGTGCTGCATCAACGATGTTTCCAACGCTCCCGGCGCTGACAACAGATCAACCGCCAGCGATGCAGTTCCCCACGACAAGGTTATGCCCGCGCCGCCGTGACCATAGTTGTGAATGATGAGTTTGTCTCCGGCGCGCGCGGCGGCTACTACGAAACCTTCGTCGCGATAGGGTCGTAGGCCGACGACTTCACGAATGACGCGGTCCGCGGCGACATTCACCGGCGCGAAGTGACGATCGGGAGCAATGGCAAACGCGTGCGCACGTGCGGCAACTGTCAGCGCCGTGGTTGCGGCCAGGCCCTGCAGAAAATTTCGGCGGTTGAATTGAGCATTCATCGCGTCCACAGATTACGCAGATTAGCCGGATTACGGAAGAACAAATTTCATGGGTACTTCTTGATTTGGAGTGCGGTGACTTGTCACCGCTTTGGTTTTTGCCGAGAAAAGCGCCGACAAGTCGGCGCACTCCAAATTTAAGACACTGCCCGTTCGTCGCTGTTTGGCTACTGGGGTAAGATTGTCGCAACCAGATGCACCCCGACGATTACCTTCACAGTCGAGACGCCGCCCTCAAGAGCTCAACCGCTCGGCTATCGATCTATGCTGCGGGATTTCTGATCGCGCTGAAGCTGGGCGCCGGCTGGGTCACCGCATCGATCAGTGTCTGGGCATCGCTGCTCGATTCGGTGATGGACATTTTTGCTTCGTCGCTCAATTACTTCGCAGTTCGCATCTCTTCGCGTCCCGCCGATGAAGATCATTTGTACGGTCACGGAAAAGTTGAATCGCTCGCAGGTTTGTTCCAGGCCCTGGTCATCGGATTATCAGGCACGTTTCTGATTTCGGAAGCCATTCATCGTATCCGCGAACCGCATCCGACGAAGTCTGAGACCGTCGGCATCGTCGCGATGATTGTGGCCATCGTCGTGAGCATCGCGCTCGTGGTGCGACTTCGCCGGGTCGGACGGGAAACCGATTCGCCGGCGCTCACGTCAGACGCGGTTCATTACGCGACTGATGTTTACATCAACCTCGGCGTGCTGGGCGCGCTGGTCGTAACGATCATCACCGGCTGGCAACTGGTCGACCCCCTGGTTTCGATCGCTATCGCGATTTACATTCTCTGGTCAGCGGCGCACGTGGCGTACGAATCAATCAATGTGCTGATGGACCGGCGGCTGCCCGCCGACGTGGATGAGACCGTGGCGATGGTCGTCGGCCGCTACCAGTCGCAGGGCGTACTGGGCTTTCATGATCTCCGCACGCGACGGTCAGGGTCGCACCGGTTTGTTGATTTGCACCTGGAAATTTTGCGGACGAAGGGATTCGAAGAGGCACACGAGTTGACGGTGCAAGTGATTCGCGAGATTGAAAGAGAGCTACCCCGAACGCGCGTGCAAATTCATTCCGACCCAGCCGGATAACAGAAACCCGACCGTCAGGGAGGGTGCTCGGGCATAAAGTTAGCCGGGATGAATGCGGCTAACTCTATTCATGAGCACCCTCCCTGACGGTCGGGTTTCAGCTCAGGCAGTCGCGGTCGCAGCTTCCGCAAGCGCTTCGCGCAAGCGACGAATCTGCGCCGCATGATTGTGAGCGTGCGCCGCGTAAATCTTCAGCCAATCTTCCCCCGAGTACGAACCGCTTTCCGAGTGCGTCCCTTCGCGACGCCAATCTTCATCAGTCATGAAATCGAAGAGTTGCGCGGTGCAGGCGCGCGTGCAGCGAAAGAGATCAAGCGATGGGCCCATCTCGCGTTCGTTGTAACGAAGCTCTTTCGCGTAGACGTCCTGATCGTAACCTTGAATCAAAGGATGATCCTCGGACAGCAGGCGACGCAGCCGCAGTCCGCTGGTCGTCTCGCTGTCGCCGAGATGGTGGACGATTTCCGCCGCGCTCCATTTTCCTTCGATCGGATGCGCGTTGAGTTTGTCCTGCGGAAAACCTTCGAGTGCCGCAGTCACCTCGTCGGCCCCGGCCTTATATTGATCAATGAGTTGTTGTCGTTCTTCAGTAGTCATAGTGTTCCCTTGTGTGAACAACGCGGAAACTACTCTCACCGATCATGTTAGTCAAGGCGACTGTGCGGCTGGCTCTGATGCAATCTGAGAACTGAAACCGTACGCGAGCGACGTGCACGCATTTCGATCAATTCTTGACCGCGCGACGGTTTATTTGCATTTCTACGCCGTTTTGTCCTTTTTGAATGCGCCGGAATGAATGTTGCTCTCACATCGGTACGGCCTCACTGCCGTGTGCAATCAGATCGAACCCTGAGGATTTGAGAAAAAGGAGAAACGGAAATGGCTTACGAAGAACGCGAAGCAGAACACAGGCGAATCGTGGTGGATACACCGAGTGGACGGCGTGAGGAGATTCATTCTGAAGCGAGACAGTATCCCGAGAGAAGCGGCGGAGTTTCGGGCGCGGCGCTGGCCGCCATCGTCGTCGGAGTGATTGCGCTGGCCGCGATCATCATTCTGTTCGTGATGAATCAACAGCAGAATGCGCTGAACGCCAATACCACCGCGCAACAACAACAACCGCCCCAGACGATCATTCAACAGCCGGCCCAGCAACAGCCGCCGGTAATCGTGCAACAGCCGGCCGCGCCGGCCCAACAACCGCCGGTAATTATTAACGGCCAACCGGCCACGGGCGGCACCACTACTACGAGTGGCGTGGCGCCGAGCGGACCGGACGACTCTTCAATTCAGACGGCCGTCGACAAGAAGCTCACCAACGATCCGGCTTTATCGGCGCTGGGCGTGACGGCGACCGTGATGAATGGCAAGGTAACTTTAATTGGAATGGTTCATAGTCAAGCTGAAAAATCCCAGGTCGAACGCGCTGTGCGCCAAGTCAAAGGCGTGAAATCGGTCGACAATCAACTCAGCGTAGGAGACTAACGCAGCATCAGTCCGTGTCCCTGGGCGCGTGTGGTACGACGTGTCCAGTCACCCCAGCAGGAGCGCCGGAGCCCAAAGGCTTCGGCGCCTTTTTTTGCCTCATGCTAATCTCTCGCGCACGAGGAAACTTCATGAATCAACTTCCCCAAACGCCACGCACCACCCTGAAGCGTCTGCCAAAGCGCGGCAGTCATGAGCGCGAGACAATCAATCAGATTCTCGACGAAGGATTTATCTGCCACGTCGGATTTACGATCGAAGGGCGGCCGTTTGTGATTCCTACCGGTTACGCTCGCGTGGGTGACAAACTGATCATCCACGGATCACAGGCCAGCCGGATGTTACGCGCGCTGAAAACCGGGATCGACGCATGCGTCACCGTCACGCTCATCGACGCGCTGGTGCTCGCGCGTTCGGCCTTTCATCATTCGATGAATTATCGATCGGTGGTGATCCTGGGTCGCGCGACGCTGATCGACGAACGCGAGGAAAAGCTCGCGGCGTTATTCGCGTTGTCCGAACACATGATTCGCGGACGTTGGCAGGAAGTGCGCAAGCCGAGCGAGGCTGAACTGCAACAGACGACCGTTCTCTCACTGCCGATCGAAGAAGCATCGGCAAAGATTCGCACCGGCCCACCGCTCGATGATGAAGAAGATTATTCGATGAATGTGTGGGCGGGCGTTTTGCCGATTCAAATGACAACTACCGAGCCGCTTGCCGACCCTCGTTTGCGCGAGACTGTTGAGATCCCGGATTACGTCTCTAACTACAAACGATCCGATAGATTCTAAATTTGGAGTGCGCCGGCAAAGCGCAGCGGCGACGGCGCTTTGGATTGAATGGGTAAACGTAACCTGCGCATCCAAAGCGC
>DATANL010000349.1:0-2052 GCA_036266295.1 Pyrinomonadaceae bacterium
CCGTACCTTGAGGCGCATTCGGTTCGCTGATTACGTCCTCCAGATACCAACCTTTGCGCGCCGGTATGGGACTGGCTGCGAGAAAACCAATCAGCTTCCCGTTTACTCGGGCCGCGAAATATTTCTTGTGTTCGGCGTGCATAAACGGATCGAGCGCGACCAGCCAGCCAAACGTAGTCGCAGCTGTCCGCGATCCCAGCCACTCGATACAAAGCTGCGCTGTCTCAGCCTTGAAGGCGTCGCTGAGCTCGGTGGTCACTTCGAAATGAACATCGGCCCGGCGCGCTTGATTTATGCCGGCGCGTAATTTCTTGGCACAATCGCCGCGAGGGTCCCAGTTTGGTAAATCGAAATAAGGGGCCGCGCCCACCTTCACCGCGCTGAAATCAGACGGCGCGACGGTGCGGGCAAATTGCGCACTCGTCGGAACAAACGCGACAACCCGGTTGCGCTTCCGCGCAAAGGCGGCAAACTGGCGCGCGAGTTCACCCGTGTCGTCGGTCTGCGCGAGTGGATCGCCGGCCGCCAGATATACCCGGCCGAATTCACCATAAATGATCGCGCCATCTATGTCCGGCGTCGACCACATCTCAGCGCCGGGCGCGATACTTACCAGCGAATGCGCGTTATATCCGTAAAGCGTTTGCAGCCGCAAAAGTTCACCGGTCGGATCAGGAAGATGTTTGCGCCGCCGCTCGGCCAGCGCAAACCCGATGCGGGCTTTCATGTACCGGGCGGTATAGCTCGCCCCACTACCAGCGGCTAGCCACCACAGTTGACGGATCGGAATAAACATTCGGGGGAGACTTTTTTACGCTGCTTGAGCGTTTCAGTCAACCTCAGAATTAGATAATTACGATTGCGTTTTCGTTTCCAGATTAATTGCCGGGACCGCGGACGTCCTCGTCCGCATCGGGTGGAGGAAGGCGCGGCCGAGAACGTCCACGCTCGCAGTTATCCAAAGAGAGTTCCCTGCGCCGAAGGTCTGCGAAAAGTATTGGCACGGTCGTGGTCCTCGCTGCCGACGCGGCGTTCGTTAAATCCAAATCGCTTCGCATAGACGGTGAACAGTTTTTCCTGCGCGTCCCAGTATTGACCTTTGCCATGCATACGACTGTGAAAGACGCTCGAGTTGAGTTTGCCGCCCCGCGCATCGCGAATGCGATTCAACACCCGATCGGCTTTCGTGGGAAGTTTCTCGCGCAAGCGTTGTTCGAAATATGGCGCCACACTCCCGGGCAGACGCAACATGTTCATGAAGGCCTTGGTCGCGCCGCATTCTTTGGCCCGCTCCAGCAGGCCGGGAATGTCTGTGCTCAATCCCGGGATCGTCGGCGCGATGCCGATGCCCACCTGAATCCCGGCGTCCGCCAATTCCTTCATCGCCGCGAAGCGCGCGCGCGGCGACGGCGCGAATGGCTCGACCGCGCGAGCGATGTCCGGATCGGCAAACGGAATTGAGAAGTAAACGCCCACGCTGCTTTCGCGCGAGAGCTTTTGCAGCACGTCAATGTCGCGCCGAATCAGCGCTGACTTGGTGACGATGCCCACCGGATTCCGAAACTCGGCGCATACTTCGAGGCAGGCGCGCGTTAACTTGTAATTCGCTTCCAGCGGAACGTAAGGATCGGAAGTGAACGAAAAGACAATTTGATCACCCTTCCACGAGGGTTTCATCAACTCCTTGCGCAGGAGTTCCGCCGCGCGCACCTTCACCACGATCTTTCGTTCGAAGTCCGTGCCGGCGCCGAAGTCGAGATATTCATGCGTCGGGCGGCTGAAGCAATAAGTGCAGCCATGAATGCATCCGCGGTAGCAGTTGATCGAATAATCGAAGGCGACGTCGGGACTGTCGTTGTGACTTATGATCGTGCGGGTCTCAGTCTCTTCAAAGACCTCGATCTTTGCACGCGGCGGTTCTCCGATCCATTCGATCGATTCAGTCAGCCAGGGATTGGGCGGATTCGTTACCGAGCGCATCTGTGCAACTCTGTCTTATGAATGACACAGAGCTTAACACGAGGCGGTACGTTTTGCGAGAAAGGAATTGAA
>DATANL010000350.1:0-8535 GCA_036266295.1 Pyrinomonadaceae bacterium
CTCTCCAATCTCAAATCTCTAACCTCTAACCTCTGCGCCCCGTCCCCAATCTGAATCTCTAACCTCCAACCTCTTCGCCCGTTCGCCTTTCGTGGCGCGATTTATTTCAATGCAGATTGAGGTCTTTCGTGTATTGAACAATTACGCAGAATCATCATTTGCAGATAAGATTCCCGTACCGCTCAGGTCGCTTCAAAGGCAGTTTCGCTGAATTTCAACCAACAAATCGCGGTCTTGCAATTTTGTTCGAGGCGCTCAGATATTTTGGCACAACCGTTGCTGAAGCCAATCACGACAAGAAGGCAGAAGGGTAGTTAATCGGGTCAGCTCTTTGATTGAAGTTGCAAAGCGCTTTGGGGGAGGCGCTTTACATCTGAGCAGTGGCGGCTCTTTCGGGGGAACGGAGTTGCCGACAACAGTCAGAGGGCATAAAGGCGAGGCTGCTGATGAGGCGCCCTGCCAGAGGCTAGGGGGAGCCTCGGCAGGACTTATCAGCAGCCATTAGCCTATCTAGGCTCCGATAAAACGAGAACGGAAGCGCGGTTGACCTGGTGAGTCAGCCGCGCTTTTGTTTTATGCGGCATCGTCGAGCAGGGGGGTCAGTACCATCTGCGCCAGCAGATGGATCAAGCTGACTCGTAGCAGCGCAATCATCCATCCGTTGAAGCGGAAGGAACTCACCGGTCGCGATTTTCGTGAGCGGCTTTGCCGCAGCACCAGTGCGGAAAGCCCATGGCTTTTCGGTGGGAACTAACGGAAACTCCGAGGCCATGTCTCGGGGCGGAGGCGTAGCCTCCGATAATTAGATTTGATCCTCACGGTAAGGCAGAGCCTTACCACACTGTGCTGCAGCAAAGCTGCAAAGCGTTTTGACCATCGCGCGCTCGCTGCTACACTCGCCGTTCGTTCTTCTATTCACGATTCCACGATTTACCATTCACTAACTCGTGTCTGCTCCAAACATTGAAACGATCGTGTCCCTTGCGAAGCGCCGCGGTTTCGTCTATCCATCGTCGGACATTTACGGTGGCCTGGGGAGCGCCTGGGATTACGGCCCGATGGGCATCGAACTCTACAACAACGTCAAGCAGTCGTGGTGGCGGTGGATGGTTTACGAACGCGACGACATCGAGGGACTCGACTCGTCGATCATTCTCAATCGCAAAGTTTGGAAATATTCGGGACACGAAGAGACGTTCACCGACCCTCTGGTTGATTGTCGTGAATGCAAGACCCGACTGCGGGCGGACAAACTTGCGGACGGTAAGTGTCCGAACTGCGGCTCAAAGAATCTCACCGAACCACGTCCCTTTAACCTGATGTTCCAGACGCACGTCGGCGCGACGGCCGAGGATGATCCCGACGCGCTCGTCTATCTGCGTCCTGAAACGGCACAGGGCATCTTCATTAACTTTCTCAATGTGCTGAACACCAGCCGGCGAAAGTTACCTTTCGGCGTCGCCCAAATCGGCAAGTCATTTCGCAACGAAGTCACGCCCGGCAACTTCATCTTCCGCACGCGCGAGTTCGAACAGATGGAGATGGAATACTTCGTCAAACCCGGCGAAGACGAAGCCGCGCACCAGGAATGGATTGATGCCTGCAATCAATGGTTCCAGAGCATCGGCATCTCGAACGCGAACCTGCGGCTTTACGAACAACCGAAGGAAGAGTTGGCCCATTACGCCAAGCGCACGGTCGATATCCAGTATCGTTTCTTTCCCGAACGTGAAGAAGAAGAACGTCAATGGGACGAGTTGATGGGGATTGCGAACCGCACGGACTTCGATCTCAAGACGCATTCAAAGAAGCCTGAGGACGCGGAAGGGAAGCGTCTGAATCCTGATTCGACCGAAGACCTCTCTTATTTCGACGAACAGACGAAGCAGCGTTTTTATCCTTACGTGATCGAACCGGCGGCCGGCGTGAATCGCACCGTCCTCGCGGTGCTGATGGATGCTTATTCCGAGAAGACGAACGACAAAGGCGAGACCCGCGTCATCCTGCGTTTGCATCACACGATGGCGCCCATCAAAGTTGCCGTTCTGCCGCTCGCGAAGAATAAACCCGAGATTGTCGGCATGGCCCGGGCAATCAAGCGGTCACTGCAACCGATGATGCGCGCTGTCTACGACGACACGGGTGGCATCGGCAAGCTCTACGCGCGCCAGGATGAAATCGGAACTCCCTTCTGCGTCACGGTCGATCATCAATCGCTGGAAGACGAAGCGGTGACGGTTCGTGACCGTGACACCTGGGAACAGGAGCGCGTCAAGGTGAGTGATCTGTCCACGCACCTGCTGGGAAAATTTGCACCTTAAACCCTCGATCTAAATTAGGTGTTGGTCCTGATTTTTTGGCGCGGTTGCTTTGGGTCTTCACTTTGCCAGGAGTGGTGAATAAGTTTTTGCGACGGAGACAGCATGTCAACACAGAAGGATCTCGCGATTTCATTTCTCAAGAACGCTGCGTCAGGTAAGCTCGACGAAGCCTACAGTCTCGTCACAAGTGATTTCCGGCATCACAACGCTCACTTTAAGGGTGATGCCGAATCGCTCAAAGCTGGGATGGCCGGCGCTCACCAGCAATTTCCCAACACGCAGCTCGATGTGCGGCGCGCCATCGAGGAAGGCGATGTCGTGGCGGTGCACTCGCGTGTACAACACGCGCCGGACAGACCCCTGATCGCAGTCGTGCACATCTTCAGATTTGAAGGCGACCAGATTGCCGAGTTATGGGACGTCGGAATGGAAGCACCAAAAGACTCGCCTAATGAAAACGGATTGTTCTGAATATCAAACCGCGTTTTAAAGTAGTTGGCGTTCCGAGAAATCATGACATCTGCTTCGCCGGTACAAACAGTCGACGGTCCCTACGCAGACGAGTCGGCAAATTTAATTTATCAACTGCTATTCTGCGATCGACTCGATCTTTTCAAACAAAATCATACGGGTGAATTATCGCCGCCGTGGTCGACACTATTCGCGGACGATGCGGAGGTCGCGGCGCTGGCGGAGATCGCTGAAGACACCGAACGAGAGTCGCGGGTTCGCATGTTGGCGTTCAATCGCCTGCGCGCCGCCGGAGCAACTGTGCCCGCGCGACAATATCTCGGCACGATCCTCGAGGTGCGATTGGCCGAGGGGCTCGACACGCTGGCAGTGTTTGCGGATGGTGGCGCTCGCTACATCAACTACTCAGGCAAGATGATTGTGGTCGAAGGGACTCCGAGTCCTTTCGATGCCGAGATCAATCAGGTGATTGAAGCTTCGCAGCCAATCGTGGCGGCCATTGGGCCGTGGGACAAAGAACGTCTGCCTTCGCCGGCGGAAGGCAACATTCGCATGACATTCCTGGTGTCGGATGGTTTGTATTTTGGCGAAGGACCGATGAGTGTCATGCAACAAGAGCCGTTGGCATCGCCATTGGTATCGGCCGCAACTAAGTTGCTGTTGAAACTCGTCGGGTAACGGCAGGGACAGACGCTTTTGGAGTGCGCCGGCAGAGCGCAGCGGCGACGGCGCTTTGGATCTAGACAGGCGCATCCGAAAACTTCCATCCAAAGCGCCGTCAAGCCGGCGCACTCCAAATTATGCGCTACTCCACAACGCGCTTCGCAGGTGTCATCGCGATGGCAATCGGGCTGCTTGTTAACTCGTCTGCCGCTCAATCGCCAAATCAAATCTCAAAATCACCGACGGCCCCGCCAAGTGAGGCCGCGAAAATATCGAAAAGTGCCGAAAACGAACGCATTCGGAATGAGCGTCGTCAGCAGGCGCGCTCGCTGCTGATTTCGCTGGCGACTGAAGCGCGCAGCTTCCGCGACCAGAGTCTGCGCGCGCGCACGCTGACGCGAATCGCAGATCTTTTGTGGTCGGTCGATAACGAACAGGCGCGCGCATTGTTTCATCGCGCCTGGGAAGCCGCTGAAATTGCTGATCGCGACGATAAGACCGATCAGAATTTGCGGCAACAGATGCTGGCGGTAGTAGGACGGCTGGATGGGCCATTAGCGGAAGAGTTCCTTCAGAAGATGAAGGACGAGCAGGACGGATCGGCGCCGAAACAGAATGACGATTCAGATCTGTGGGAACTCGACAAAGCATCGCAGCACCGGCTGGATGTGGCGCGGTCGCTGCTGCGCACGGGAGACATCGAACGGGCGCTGCAGTTTGCCGACCCGGCGCTGAACCGCGCGACGATTTCCACTCTTGATTTTCTCACCGAGCTGCGCGACAAAGCGGCGGCCGAGGCCGATCAGCGTTACGCTGCGTTGCTGGCGAAAAGCGTCAGCAGTGCGTTAGCTGACGCCAACACCGTTTCTTTGCTTTCGTCTTATCTGTTTTCACCCGAGACCTATTTTCTTTTTAATCGCGAGGGAATGGGTGACACGTCCTGGCCGCGCGTCTCGCTGCCGCCGCCGAACGTCACTCCGCAATTGCGGCTGGCTTTCTTTCAAACGGCCGCCTCGATCCTGACGCGGCCGCAGCCACCGCCGGAACAGGATCAAAGCACGACGGGCATCGCAGGGAAGTACATGCTGCTGAAAAGGCTCTTGCCGGTATTTGATTCAGCAGCTCCCAAAGAGATCGCCGCCGCGATGCATAGCCAGTTCGAAACCTTGAGCTTGCTGGTCAGCCAGGAACTGAAAAAAGCGCAGGACGAACCGTTGAAGAAAGGGATTGGACCCGAGAAATCTCTCGATGAGCAACAGCAGCCGTGGCTGGATCAGATTGAGCAGGCGCGGACTTCCGAGGAACGCGATGAACTGTATTTTCGTTTGGCGCTGACTTCGGCCTACCACGATGATCCAAAGGCGCGCGTTTATGCCGGCAAGATCGAAGAGAGTGAGTTTCGCAAACGGGCGGTGGCGTGGATCGATTGGGAGCTGTCCCTTCTGGCGATTGAAAAGAAGAAAGTTCCGCGCGCACTTGAACTGCTTCACATCGGCGAATTGAATCACGTGCAGAAAGTTTGGTTGATGACGCAGTCCGCAAAACTTCTGGCCAAAACCGACGCGCCCAAAGCGCTGTCCCTGACCGAAGATGCGATCGACGAAGCGCGCCGGATTGAAGGGAACGATGCGGATCGACCGCGGTCACTAATCGGCATTGCCAACGCGTTTCAGTTGCTCGACGCGTCGCGGGTTTGGGACGCGCTCTTTGAAGCGGTGAAGGCGGCGAACGCGGCCGAAGGTTTTACCGGGGATAAGGAAGCAATCAAGACTTACATGAACAGCAAAGGGCAACTAATAAGCAAGACGCAACCGGTTCCGGATTTTGATGTGCGCGGAATCTTTGAGCAGGTTGCCAGAAGCGACTACGATCGCGCGATCGAATTGGCCGCCGGATTTCAATCCGAAGCCGCGCGCGCGAATGCGACGATCGCGATAGCCCGGGGTGTGTTGAGCGACGTCGCTAACCCGAAGTCACCTAGACCCAACGCGCGTTAATTTGGACTGCGCCGTCAAGCCGGCGCACTCCAAAAGTCAGGCGATCCTTATGAGGTGATAATGCTTCGCGCCCTTGCGCAGAACCAGCACGCGGCCTTCGATAAAATCAGAAGCTGAGATCGACATACGGGCGTCATCGGCCCGCACATTGTTGAGCGCGACACCGCCGCCTTGCACCAGCCGCTTCGCTTCACCCTTTGACGGCGCGAGGCCCGCCACCACCAGCGCATCGCTGAGACTGAATCCATCCGCGTCCAATTTCGACTTGTCGATCTCGGTTGAAGGCACGTCGGCGAAAATGTCGAGAATCTCGCCGACGCTCATCCCGCTGATTTCTTTTCCGAACAAGACCTCAGACGCGCGCAAAGCTTTCTGCAGTTCAGTCTCGCCGTGCAGCATCGCCGTGACTTCGCGCGCCAGCCGTCGTTGAGCTTCGCGCTTGTCAGGCGCGTCTTTGACGTTTCGCTCCTGTTCCTCGATCTCGTCTTTCGACAGCCAGGTGAAGAACTTTAGATAAGTGATTACGTCACGATCTTCTGTGTTCAGCCAGAACTGATAGAAGCGATAAGGCGAAGTCAGTTTCGCATCGAGCCACACCGCGCCCGCTTCAGTCTTGCCGAACTTGACGCCGGCCGAAGTAGTGACGAGCGGAAAAACCAGGGCGTGTGCTCTACTGCCTCTTAATCTTCGAATGAGATCGACACCGGCGAGAATGTTGCCCCACTGATCGCTGCCGCCCATTTGCAGCGTGCACTTATACCGATCGTGCAGCACCAGGTAGTCGTAGGCCTGCAGCAGCGGGTAAGTGAATTCGGTGAATGAGATTCCATCTTCCGAATCCAGCCGTCGCTTGATCGCTTCTTTCCCGATCAGATTGTTTACGGTGAAGTACTTTCCCACGTCGCGGAGAAACTCCATCATCGTGATCGGCCCGAGCCAATCGGCGTTGTTGACGATGCGGGCTGGATTCTCTTTGGCCTCGAAGTCCAGGAAGTGACTCAACTGCTCTTTGATGCCCGACAGATTCTCTTCAACTTGTTCGCGCGTGAGCAGCTGCCGCTCTTTGGTCTTGCCGCTCGGGTCGCCAATCAATCCGGTACCCCCGCCGGCAATCGCAATCGGCGTGTGGCCGAAACGCTGCAAACGCGCCAGGCCCATGATCGGCAAAAGCGATCCGACGTGCAGGCTGGCCGCCGACGGATCGAAACCGATGTAAGCGGTGACCTTCTCCTTCGCCAGCATCTCACGCAGTTCAGGGGTCGCTTCGTAAAGCATGCCGCGCCATTCGTATTCATCGAAGAGGTTCATCGGCGTCATGATAGCAAAAGAAAGCAATTCGATGCGTGCGAGGGCAGTGGTCTGTTTTGCCGGGAACGCGGACGTCCCCGTCCGCAGTCAACGTAAATCGCGCAGTAATGCGGACGAGCACCTCCGCGTTCCCGGATATCGGTAAAATCTATCGTCCCCGTCGTGAACTGGAGTATAGTTCGCCGGGGGTTGGTAGAAGCCTCGATCCGGTGGAGACCCATCATGCGTTGTTGCTGCGGGAAGTCGCATTGACTGCCTGACTCGCGTGGATAATTTCACCCCTTTCATAATCCTTTTCATCCTGCTGGGCGTCATTACGCTCATCGGCCATGCAATTTGGGTTTTCCTCGCATGGCTCTTCCGCACCATCTTTTCGATCGAGAAGGAAGACCCGGTCCCGAGTCCGATTCCTTCCATCATCACCAGTTCGCACTATTGTTCCAACTGCGGCGTGCCGCTGAACGTCGAGATGAAGTTCTGCGGCGGCTGCGGCGCTCATCGCCCGACACTTCGCGAAGAAGAGCAGCTTGGTGAACTTGAAGCCACGATTCGGCAACTCGAACGCTTACATGAGGCCGGCGAGTATAAAACGGATTACGAAGAACTGCGGCGGGCCATCGCCGCCGAACGCGATCGAATTCTATTTCCGCATGGCCGTCCAAAGAAGGCCGATCGGCCTTCACCTGCGACGCCTCGGCCGACCGAACCGAGACCGCAACCGCAGACCGTAGAGCCCGAGACGCCTGCTTCCGTTACTGCGTTTGATGGTGCGCCGCCGGCAGCCACGCCGCCATATGGCGAGTGGTCCAAAGATTCAGACGATGCTGAGTTGCCGCCGCCCACTCCGAAAGCCCCGCGCAAACCTTTCGCCGACGTGCTGGCTGCGTTCATGGAGCAGAGCAACGTGCGCTGGGGCGAAATCATCGGCGGTCTTTTGATCATCGGCTGTTCGACCGCTTTGGTTATCAGTCTGTGGGCGCAAATCTCACGCGTGCCCGTGATCAAGTTCATGATCTTCACGACGGTCACGGCCGCGTTGTTCGGCATTGGATTCTATACGGCGCATCATTGGAAGTTGCCGACCACCAGTCGCGGGATTCTGACGATCGCGACGCTGCTGGTGCCGCTCAACTTTCTCGCGATCGCCGCAGTTTCGGCGAATAGTACGCAGGGCGTGCTGGTGATCGGCAGCGAAATAATCGCGCCCGTTCTGTTTCTGTGTCTCGTCTATTTTGCCGGCCGGACGATTACGACGAAATGGCCGCACCTGCTCGCAGCGGGCGCCCTGGGATCATCAGTCGGACAACTACTAATCCGACACTTTGCGACTCCCGATGTTTCACCGGCATGGCTCATCGTCATCGCGGCCTTCCCCGTGCTTTGTTATGTCGGCGCGACGAGTTGGATGTTGAAGCTGGCCCTGGCTGACGGCGAGATCGATGAAACCGAAGCCACCGAAATTTTCACGGCGCTCGGCGCGCTAACCTTTGCCACCGTCCTGCCATTCGGACTTTTGCTTTACAAGTCGACGTCGGTCGCGACGGCGATGATGCATCTGGCGCCACTGGTCACGCTCGGCGGTATGCCGATGCTCGCCAGCGGCATGCTGCTGTGGCGGAGAAGCGCAAGGCAGCTGGCGGGCGCGCGTACGGCGGGCGCGAGCATTGCGATCCTGGGAATGATTGTGGCGCTCGCGGGAATGATTCTGGCCTGGCCAAATCCTGCCAGTGTGATCCCGGCCGCGCTCTTCAACTTTGCGCTCTTCACCGCGATCG
>DATANL010000351.1:0-5287 GCA_036266295.1 Pyrinomonadaceae bacterium
CCGCTTTGCATTCAAAGCGTCGTCGACCGCGGCCGGCGCGGGTATTTGTTTCCGCGCGCGCGTTATGGTTTCGTAATCTTCGGTTTTGTGACGGCGCTTATTCACAGTGGCACTTGCTCGGCAAAACAAAGAAGCGCAGGGCTGGCCCCGCGCTTCTTAAAAGGCTCGAAGTCATTCAGCAGAGCGAAATTACGCCGGGATTGCTTCGCTTTCTCCTGCTGCGACCATCGTGCGGACGCGCTCACGCAGGGCCAACTCAAACATGCGCGCTTCCTCGACTTCGGTGAACGACAGCGCCCGCAGCTCTTGCTCGATGCGGCGCCGGTAATCGGACACCAGAGAATCAGAAACTCCCAATGTGGCCGCGATTTCAAGTTGGGTCGCGTGGTCCGTGCTCAAATAGCAGTACCAGAGCACGCCCAGCATCCGGTTGTATTGCTTAATCTTGCCGCGCACGTTGCCGCGCAGATTGACCAGAAATCTGTCGACTGAACCGGCCGCTTCCTGCTGCGACTCGTGTTTCAAGAGGCTCTCTTCCGGGTTTTCGCGCAGATCCGCCGGGTCGTAATGCGGGCCGTCCGAATCCGGATCGTCGCCACCCAGCGGCACGAGATAAATGTCCATCACCGGCAGCCGTGACATCACGAGACTGCGCAGGCTGCGAACGTCAGCAGGCGCGTCGATGGCCTCCAGCACGTTGATGATCAAGTCTTCTAAATCTGAATTGCTGATGACGATCTGCGCGTCGCCGGTGCAGCCGACCATGCGCGTGTCGCGTTGCCGAACCGGAATCATGTGAACGCGCTGTTCCATCTCATGATTTCCGCGACCAGGTTTCTTGTCGGGCCATTCGCTCAATCCGTAGACGCGATCCGCCAAACGGCGATGGTTCTCGTCGTCGATCCCACTGCTGTCAAAGCGGCGAAAGTTTGCGCTCGACTGGATCAAAGTCGAGATGCGCCGCGCCAGACGATAGCTCTCCGGATGACGCTTCCGCAGCTCGGCAGTCAGCAAATTGGTTAATTCGATCTGGCCGATCTCGCATTCGATCTCGCCATCAGTCATGGCTGTATCGAGATAATGCTGGAAACGCGATTTCGTCAGCAGTTGCACAAACAGTTCCTGCGTCAGATCCGTATACGCGCTGGTGGCGCCTTCCTCGATCAAAAGGCCGGCACTGCGCGAGGCGCGCACGAGCGGATGATTACTGACGATGCGATGAAGTTCAGCCCACAAGCGGTTGACGTCTGAGTTTTGCAGACTCTCAACCCAGCGACCCGCTCTGGCGCTTCGTTCTGCAGCGCGGCTCGCTCGCGTTACCTCGCGGGGTATGGCAACGGTGGCGTCCTCTGTTTTGTGTGTGATTGATTTCACGATTGTATTTGTCCCGAAAGATGAGAGTTGATGCATGTTCGTCATCAGTTGTGAACCGATCCAGTACTCAATGCATCCCCGTGGTGGTGGCACGATCTGACTGAGAGGAAGGAAATGCCGGGGCAACGTTCGTAGAGATCGAGCGTCAGATCGAGATGCCTTAAGACCTTATTGTGTTTTCCTTTTCAATCCCGAGAGGTGCTTGATGCTGATTGGCAATTCAACTCAAGCGACGGGGAAACTGCGGTTCGGTGTTTCAAAACCTCTGTCTCACCGAGTGTGCGGAACCAAGGAGCGAATCCGTCCTCGGTCAAGCTACGGGTATACTAACAAACCAATCCCAACATTGTCCAATATTTTTTTATCCGATTTAATTGTTGATATAGCTGAGGAAAGTCCTGTTGTGGGCAAAACCGTTTCTGGAATCAGAGGTGTATTCAGTATTTGGTGCAACTGGACTAAGGTCCGGTTCAACACATGAAGTCTGGTTTCGGCCCCCGAACATTCTGCAAAACGGCGCGGTGCCCTTCGTCGGAAACGCTGCTGCGCTATCGAGGTTGCGCCCTGGGTTTCGTCGAGCGACTGACGGTCGAGAGACATCTGCGTAATTGCGATTTCTGTAGCGCGGAGATTCAGCTACTTACCAGTCACCGACTCGAGGCTGAGCCCGCTGAGATCGCCGAGATGCCTTCGCATCTCCAGAAACTTGCCGCCAGTGTTTTGAACAAGACGGCCCAGCTGTCGCGGATGGGCGATTTCATGGTCCGCCGTCCGCTGTCGCATTGAGCGTTGTGGATCTCATCAAGCGCGCGGGAGTTCAATCGTAAATTCTGTTCCTTCACCAATCTGCGATCGCACCGTAACCTCTCCGCCGTGCGATTTGGCCAGATGCTTCACGATCGCCAGGCCTAAACCGGTCCCACCAAGTTCGCGCGAGCGGGCGCGGTCGACTCGGTAGAAACGTTCGAACAGACGATCGAGATGGTGCGAGGGAATTCCTTCGCCGGTGTCAGCGATCACGATTCGATCTCGATCGCCCTGGGTGAGTGAAATCAGAACTTCGCCGCCGTCGCGATTGAATTTGATTGCGTTGTCGATCAGATTCGTCAGCATTTGCACGAGCCGGTGGGGATCCGCATAGACATTTCCCGGCGATGCCACGAGATTCTTCAATTCGATATTTCTAGCGGCCGCCGTCGCCGACAAGCTGTTGATGACATCTTCAACCAGGTTTCTGAGAGGCACGGTCTCGCAATACAGCTTCACATTTCCAGCTTCGATCGCGCTGAGCTCCAGGATATCGTCAATCAGGCGATGCATGCGGGCGGAATTCTTTTGAATGATTGAGAGGAAGCGCCGGTTGTTTTCAGGATCATCGATCGCGCCTACGGCCAGAGTTTCAGACAAGGCGATGATCGACGTTAACGGCGTGCGTAATTCATGAGAGACATTCGAAAGAAATTCCTGCCGCACGTTCTCCAGCCGTTCCAATCTGGTCACGTCAAAGAAGACTCCGATCGCTCCGGTGATGCGGCTGTTTGCCGACGCGCGTAGCGGCACTACGCGCAAATCGAAGATGCGGCGCTCCGGATGGTGGGTCTCGACCTTTACGCCGACGCGTTCAGTGCCCCGCACGCCGTCGAGAAAAGCGTCATAAATCGCCGGATTTCTGGTGATTTCGGTAATCCGGCGTTCGATGGACAACTCTACATGCGCAAAGAGCCGTTGCGCCGCCTGGTTCAAAGCCACGATGCGCATGTCTGCATCGATGACCACCAGACCCTCGCGCATCTCGTTGATCGTCGAATCCAGAAGCTCGCTCGAGAAGCCGTGCGATCTCGGATTGCTGCGCGCTCGTTTCGTGTTGGAAATGAGTGCCCCGAGAGAGAGACCAAGGAAGACGCAACCGAGACCAAGGCAAACCGAGCGAATCGGATCGGCTGAGATAAATCCAACAGCGAGGAATGCTGCCGCAGCGGCAACCGAGAGCAGCGAGAGAAGACCGGAACTAACCATCTGCGTTGGCAGAGTTGGCGCGCGACCCGCAGCCGATAAATCTGTAACCCACGCCGACCACAGTTTCGATGCAATCGCCGCACGCGTCCAGTTTCTGGCGCAGCCGGCGAATGTGCACGTCGAGGGTACGCGCGTCGCCGTAGTAACTGTAACCCCAAACCTGATCGAGCAACTGCTGGCGGGTAATCACGCGGTCCTTTCTTCGGGCGAGCGTTGTCAGCAGTTGGAATTCCTTATTCGTTAATTTCACACTTCCGCCGGCGCAAGTGGTGCGTACGTCCTCGAAATCGATCGTCAAACGGCCATCATCGTAACGTTCACCGGCTACCTCTTCGGTGCGTCGCATCACTGCGCGCACCCGCGCTAGAAGTTCCTTGATGGAAAACGGTTTACTGATGTAATCGTCCGCGCCGACGTCAAGGCCGGTAATGCGATCGGCTTCCGCCGCCTTGGCAGTAAGCATGATGATCGGCGTGCGGCGGGTCTGATTCTCGCGACGCAGACGGCGGCAGATCTCGATCCCATTCATCCCGGGAAGCATCAAGTCCAGCAGAATCACTGCCGGCGGGTTCTGCGGATCGAGCGCCATCGAGAGTCCGCTCTCACCGGTGGCCGCGATGGACGTCTTGAATCCCGCGCCGTCGAGGTTGTAGCGAACGGTCTCGGCGATATCAGCGTCGTCTTCGATAATCAAAGCTGAGCGCGGCATAACCAAAGCAATTGTCAGGTAAACAGTCTATGAACTAATTCGAAAACCAGGAACGACAGGGCGGCAAAAATCGCGGCGGCGGGAATCGTGAGAACCCAGGCCCAGAGAATCCTGCCTGCGACGCGCCACTTCACGGCCGACAATCGCGTGGTAGAGCCGACGCCGGCAATCGCGCCGGTGATCGTGTGCGTGGTTGAAACAGGAATGCCGAACGCGGTCGCGCCAAACAAAGTGCACGCGCCCGCCGTTTCTGCGCAGAAACCACCGACCGGGCGTAGCTTGGTTATCTTTGAGCCCATCGTGTGGACTATGCGCCAGCCGCCGGACAGTGTGCCCAATGCGATCGCCGCGTGCGCCAACAACACAACGTAGAGCGGAATGTTGGGCAACGCTCCGGTCTTTTCGTCAAAACTCAAATTGAACATGTGCGCGGTGGCTAATACGGCGGTGATGATGCCCATCGTCTTCTGCGCGTCGTTGCCGCCGTGACCCAATGAATAAGCCGCCGCTGACAACAGTTGTCCGCGGCGGAAAGTTTTATCGACCTGAGCGGGTGTCCACCGGTGACAAATCCAATAGACGGCCAGCATTAACAGGAAGCCCGCCACGAATCCGATTACCGGAGAAGCGACGATGAAGGCCAGCGTCTTTATCCACCCTTCCGGCTTCAGCAAGCCGCTGACTCCGCGATACGCCGCGATGGCCGCGCCGCCGTATCCACCGATCAGTGCATGCGAGCTGGAGGTCGGTAAGCCGAGATACCACGTGATCAAATTCCAGATGATCGCGCCGAGCAATCCGCAACAGAGGACCCAGAGTCGCAGGTCCTGTTGGATTAAGTCGATGCGCACCAGATCGCCGCCGATCGTTTTGGCGACCCGCGTTCCAAAGATTGCAAAGGCGATGAAGTTGAAGAGCGCGGCCCAAATCACCGCGTACCTCGGCGACAACACGCGGGTCGAAACGACGGTCGCGATCGAATTAGCGGCGTCGTGAAATCCGTTCGTGAAGTCGAAAACCAGCGCGACCAGGACGATCAGGAGCGCGATAGCAACGGTGGCTGTCATGCGTTAGTTTAAGTTAGGCGGAAGCGACGCACATTCAATCACACTTCCGACTTCGAGGCTAGTTATGTAGCGCGATTTGTTAACTTGCGACTGATTTATCGAATCGCAAGTTAACAGCTTG
>DATANL010000352.1:0-2983 GCA_036266295.1 Pyrinomonadaceae bacterium
ACTACTTCGAAGGCGTGCTGCATTATTGCGTGGCGAACATGCCCGGCGCGGTGCCGCGCACGTCGACATTCGCTTTGACGAACGCGACGTTGCCTTACGCGTTGAAGCTGGCAAATCTGGGATTCAAAGCGGCCGTCATGAGCGACTCTGGTTTGGCCGAAGGCGTGAACACGTATGCGGGCAAGCTGACCTACAACGCGGTCGCGATTTCGCAGGGCAGAGAGTACACGCCGTTGAATCAGTTGCTCGGCGGCTAGTGTCAGCGCCGTCCGTTACGGTCGGCTTCCGATACTTTAATCAGCGACTACTTTCGCGAGGCACTTCTTCAATTCTTCTGCTTTGACCGGCTTGTACAGAAAGGCATCGATCAGGTTCTTGTCTGCCTTCGATGCGTGATCGTTTTCCTGACCGGTGAGGAGCACGATCGGCAGTTTGGCCAGTTTTGGATTGTTCCTCAGAAACTGCGCCAGTTCGCGCCCATTCATTTGCGGCATGACCGCGTCAGTTAACACGACGTCGACCGTTGTGGTTAGCGCACACTTCAGACCTTCTAACCCATCCTCTGCGGTAATCACCTTATAGCCGGCGCGCTGCAACGTGACTTCGAGGTACCGGCGCACGGATCGGTCATCTTCAACCAACAGGACGCATCTTTGAGATTCAGGCATATTTTCGGTTCGTAATCTGAGATTAGGCGGCAGATTCGCCATTGTCAAAGTTGCGTTCGGCCGGTAGAAACGGTCCAATCAACAAAGGCTGCGCCCTTTGTTATACTTCCGGATCGCGCTCAGAAACCTTTTTCATCCGACAGTAAATAATGTACGAGTTTGCCGTCACCCCAGCCGTAAATCAGATCCGCCGCCGCGGCGTGACCATCACCGATGTGGCCGACGGATCCATCGGCGCGGAGCTGGAACTGGAGCCGGGCGACCGCATTATCCGCGTCAATGGCCATGTCGTTCGCGATTATCTTGATTTCCGTTATCAATCGTCGGGTGAGACTGATCTGGTTGTCGACGTGCGCAAGCAAAGCGGCGAAGATTGGGAACTGAATATTGAGCGCGATGAAGGCGAAGACTTCGGACTCACCTTTGAACAGATTGTGCCGCGCCAATGCGCCAACGAATGTCTGTTCTGCTTTTGCAAAGGTAATCCTGAAACCGCGCGGCCTTCTTTGTTTGTGCGCGACGAAGATGTGCGGCTGTCGTTTCTCTACGGCAATTACACGACGCTGACTTCGATTAGTGAAGATGAAATGCGGCGCGTCATCGAGCAGAGGCTTTCACCACAGTACGTTTCTGTGCACGCAACCGATCTCGACGTGCGCGCTTATCTTTTGGGTATCGACCGAAAGCGCGCCGACATTAGCGAGAAGATGCAGCGGATGATCGACGCCGGTATCGAGATTCACGCGCAGATCGTGCTCTGTCCCACCATTAATGACGGAGTGATCCTGCGGCGAACAATTTACGATCTGGCGCAGTTGCATCCTCACGTTCGCAGCGTCGCAATTGTGCCGCTGGGACTGACTCGATATTTGAACGACCCGAGACTGACGCCGGTGACGGCGGAATTTTGCGCCGATACGATTAAGCAGGTTTCGATGATCCAGCGCGATCTCAAATCCAGGCTCGCAACTCGCTTCGCTTTCCTCGGCGATGAAATTTATTTGAAAGCCGGCCAGGACGTTCCGTCGCGCAAGCACTACGGTGACTGTCCGCAAATTGAAGACGGCGTTGGTATGGTGCGCGGGTTCGCAAATCAATTTGATTCGTTGATGCGCTCGCTGGAACGGCAGGCGCCTGAAACACGGCGGTCAGCGTGCGGCACAATCATGACGGGCGATCTGTTTGCTCCCGTGCTTCGGCAGATGATTGATAAGCTCAACAAGGAATTCGGCTTCAGTCTGCGCGTGCTGCCGGTGAAGAACGATTATTTCGGAGGCGACGTCAGTGTGGCGGGACTCTTGACGGGCGGCGATCTGTTGGCCGCGAAAGATCAAGTCGTCGGCGAGTTCGCCATCATTCCGAAGGTCACGCTCAAGAGCGACGAGCCGGTCATGTTGGACGGGATGACTTTCGAAACTCTGCAAGCCGAGTTTGATGTGCCGATCATTCCGTGTGACTTTTCAAAGTTCTCATCATTGGTCCGAAATGGATTTCGGAACAACTGACGGCGGATTGTTGGCGGCCGCCTGATCGCGCTTAACCGACCTGGATCCATGAACGAGCTGTCCCCTGTGAAAATCCTCGACGTCGGTTGCGGTTGGAACAAGACTCCGGGCGCGGTCGGCATGGACGCGAATCCGAAAACTCACGCCGATGTCATCCATGACCTGGGCTCGATTCCTTATCCTTTCCCGGACAGCGAATTCGATCAGGTTGTGTGTCGTCACGTGGCCGAGCACGTTCCCGATGTGATGGCCTTTGTTGCCGAACTCCATCGAGTGACGAAACCGGGCGGACGAATTCTGATCGTCACACCACACTATTCGAATCCGGACTGGCCCACCGATCCGACGCATCGCAACCACTTCAACAGTTATTCTTTCAACTGCTTTGTCGAAGATCGTCAGCTCTTTCCTTTCTATACTGACGTGCGACTCAAGCCGGTTGTCACCTACGTGTCGCTGGCGAATGTCTGGCGGGGAATCGGTTTGGAATTGCTGGTCAATCTCGATCAGCGATGGCCCAAGCTCAGGTTCACAAGGAAGTTCTGGGAGTTCTATCTCAGCCTGATTTGCCGCGGCAAAGAGTTGCGTTTTGAATTCTTGGTGGTCAAATAGGCGTTCCGCCGCAGCGGGGCACTGCAAATTGAGCGCCGCCCGGCAGGGCTTTGTCGCAAGCCGCAGGTTTTTCGGTACTTTGGTCTTTCGGATATAAATCCGAAAAAATAAATTCCGAGCGGCGTCAGGCGAGGACGATCGCCGTAAAAGTGCCTTCATATCGAATAGTTTAGCTTTGGCATGATCGTTGCGATTTTT
>DATANL010000353.1:0-6073 GCA_036266295.1 Pyrinomonadaceae bacterium
CTGTTCGCGCGAGAGCTCCAAAGCCTGCCTGGTCAAGTCGTTCGCGCGACCACAGTTAGCAAATGCCGCGTCGCGCGTCGCTTCCGCCAGCATCCACTGAGATATGGTCTCTTTCGTATCAGGCTTGCGGAACATCTGGATAGCGCGATCGGTAAATTGATCGGCCTGATAGAGTTGTCCTTGAAATCCCGCAACTTGCGCCTGCCAGATCAGGGCGTTCTCGACATTCCGTGCGTTCGCCCACTCCAGTTGCTCTTTCATCAGCGCGCTGTCGCGCAGCACGAAGCCAAGCTGGTAAAGCCGCGCGTGCATGTTGGTGGTCTCGCGTCCCAGTTGCTGCGCCTTCAGCAGGACCTTCTTCGCCTCGTCAAATTTATTGAGTTCAATGTAGGCCACGCCCACATTCACATAAGGCCGCGCATCATTCGGATTCAATTCGATGGCCTTGTTGCCTTCGATGACCGCGAGTTCAAACGGACCTACCGTCGTGTACCGGTTGGACAACAGATTCAGAGGTTCGAAGTCGTGCGGGTAGGTCCCTTTCCACTTTTCCAATTCCTTAATCTGCTCGTCCCACTGACCCGTCGCGCCGCCGTAATAATTGGAGGTGATAAAAAATCGCTCGCGTTCGCTGACCCGGTCGCGCAGGTCGTACGCCTTAATGAATTCCGCGCGCGCAGCCTCGTTTTGCCGTTGATTGTTGTAACAGACCGCGAGCCGCGCATGCGCGATCGCAAAGTTAGGATCTTTTTGGATCGCGGCCTGGTAAAAAGGAATCGCATGATCGTACTCGGCTTTGGAGTGCGCGAGTATCCCGAGCGAATATTGACGCAGCGCCTCGAGCGAAGAGGTGGTGACGTTCTCAATCGGCGCATCAAAATTTTTGAGGGTGGCGAGAGACTCGCCCAGCTTCTCGCGCAGCTGCGAGGCCGCCGGCCCCAGGGACTTCAACACCTGGTCCTTGCCCTCGACTTCGAACTGCGCACTCGCAATCATGTCTCCAGTCTGCGAGTTCACCGCATCGAGTAACACCACATAATGCGACCCGACCATCGAAATCGTTCCGAGCAACATGGCCTTGATGTTTTGGCGCGCACAGATGTCCTTTCCGACCTCACGCGTGATGCGCGTATCGTTAGGCATTTTCATGTACTTCAGCGTGTCGCGGACCCGATCCTCCGAAAAAATATTCAGGAAGGGCGACTGTGCCAGTTGCACGGCGAGCGCTTGCTTCAACGTCTCGTCAAAAACCACATCACCCGTCGTGTTCGTAAAATCAGTCAGGAGGATGGTGTCCTTTTCAGTCAGGACATTTGTCTTTCTCAGGAAGGCGAAGTAAACGATCGCCACGGCCGCGATCACCGCCAACAGCGTCACCACGGCTACGCCCATCTTATGACGCTTGATCTCACCAACGACGTACTCGGCGTTCGAAGCCCGCGTTTGCACCGATGGCGGCGCGACTGAACTCAAGAGCGCCGGATTGGCTGTCGTTTGCGTGCTGAGCGAAGACGTCGCGGCCTGGATCTCGGTGTCAGGCATCTTCGCAAAAGCTGACGAATACCTTTGCGGCCCCATCGAGCGCTCGAGCTCAGTCTCAAATTCGATCCGCTGCTTGAGCTTCTTCAGGTCCGATTCGAGTTCCTTGATTGTCTGATAACGCTCGTCGACGTCTTTGCGCAAAGCCTTCAGCAGAATCCATTCGAACTCCGGCGGCGCGTTCGGAGCGAAACGCGCGATAGGTGGCGGATCGTTTCGCGCGATCGCGACGATCACATCAGTCTTGGTTTCACCGTGGAAAGGCGGCCGGCCGGTGGCCATTTCGTACATCACCACGCCCAGGCTCCAGATGTCCGTGCGCGCATCGATCGGTTTGCCGCGGGCTTGCTCTGGCGACATGTACTGCGACGTGCCGAGCACCATCCCGGCATCCGTCTGCACCAACGCGCGGGTGACAGCTTCGGTGTCGGTGTCATCACCCGCCGCCTTCTCGACGAGCTTGGCTAAACCGAAGTCGAGCACCTTCACGTGTCCGCTGCGCCGGATCATCACGTTCTCAGGTTTAATGTCGCGATGAATGATGCCGGCCGCGTGTGCTTCTTCGAGAGCTTCGGCGATCTGAATCCCCACGTTTAGCACTTCCGGCAGATCCATCGGCGGCCCACCGAGACGGTGCCGAAGCGTTTCTCCGTCGACAAATTCCGTCGCGATGAAGTGACGACCGGCTTCGTCACCCATTTCGTAAATCGTGAGAATGTTCGGATGGTTCAGGGCCGACGCGGCGTAGGCTTCCTGATCGAAACGATTGAGCCGATCGCGATTCTGAGTTAACTCTTCGGCCAGCAACTTGAGTGCTACCTTGCGTCCGAGTTGCGTGTCTTCAGCGAGATAGACTTCGCCCATCCCGCCGGCGCCGAGCTTTTCCAGAATGCGATAACGGCCAATGTTCTCCAGGTCCATGGGGAAACTTATGAGAGCTTAATCAGTTGGGCGCGCGCCGTGGCGCCGGCATTAGCGATGCGAATGGTCTTGTTTCTCGAATTGGCTCCGGAAGCGAGCGTCACGGCGCTTCGGGGGACGCCGAACTGCTTCGCCAGGAATCTCACGAGCTCATTGTTCGCCGCGCCTTCGACTGGAGGCGCGGCGACTCGAATCTTCAGCGCACCATCGTGCAGCCCGACAATCTCGCTGCGTGATGCGCGCGGTACGACGCGCACAGAAAAAGTAACGCCGTCCGAATCTTCGCGATACCACGTCAAACGTCGCTAATATTAAATCCTAAATCAGAAATCGTAAACGGGCAGTGTCAGAAGAACTGCACCGGCCAATTCTGCAGCAGCGTCGAGGCCACGGCCATTTGGCAAACCCAAACGATCGCGTACGCGATTAGCGGTGATATGTCGAAGATACCTGCCTGCGGAACTATTCGCCGCAAAGGGCCCAACAGCGGTTCCGTTATGCGCACCGTGAACCGGTAAAACCGATTCGTATAACTGGCGCCGACCCACGAGAAAAAGATGCGCGTCAGGATCGCCACCGTGTACAACCCGAGCAGACCAAACAACAGATAGCCGATTACTCCGAATGCGAGATTTGGTTTGTGACTGCTAACCGCAAACCAAACGCCGGCGATCGTGTTAAGCACATTGCCCGCCGTCCGCACCAGCACCAGCCAAAGGGCGATCAGCATGATCACCACGATCAGCGGCGCGACTCTCGGATCGAGTCTGAACCCGCGCAGGATCGCGCGCGCCGGCAACAGCACACCCTCGGTCGCGCGGCGTACGTTACGGTAATGCCAGGTAAAAGGGTTGACTTCGGCGTAATCGAAGATCGCTCGCAGCAGCACCAACGCAATGCCGACGCCCATCATGAGAGTCAGCGCCGTGCGGATAAAAAAGTAAATTAGTTCCAGCGCCGCCATACAATTTCAGAGCTCAATTCCTTTCGCCAAAGATTGCTGTCCCCACGCGCACGATCGTCGCGCCTTCTGCAATCGCAATCTCAAAATCGTGAGTCATGCCCATCGACAATTCGCCGCCGCGATTCTCGAATGCACCGTCAGCTTGTAGTTTGTCGCGCAATTCGCGCAGTCGTCGAAAGTACGGCCGCGCGCGCTCTGCCTCGTCAAAAAAAGGCGGCAAGGTCATCAGGCCCATCAACTGTAATCTGGCACAGCCCCGAACAACATCGACGATCTGGCTCAAGCTTTGTTCGTCAACACCCGTCTTGGTTGACTCGTGACCAAGATCGACCTGAATCAGCACCGGCAAAGATTCGCGTTCGATCTCTTCGCAGATCCGATTCAACCGCTGCGCCAGGGCCGACGAATCCAACGAATGGATCACATCGAATAGTTCCACCGCACGGCGCGCTTTGTTCGATTGCAGGTGTCCGATCAAGTGCCACTTCGCGGCGTGACGGCCGATGCTGGGAATTTTCTGTTCCGCTTCCTGCACGCGGTTCTCGCCAAAATCGGTCAGCCCTTCCGCGATCGCCGCCTCGATGCTCGCGGCTGGGTGCGTCTTGCTGACGGCCACCAGCGTGATCTCATCAACGCTTCGATTTGCGCGCTGCGCTGCTTCGGTTAAGCTCCGCCGCACACGCGCAATCCGCTCCGGAAGCGTGCTCGTTTCATGGGCCACAGTCGACATCGTTTGAAATTCAACTATAACAATGCCGCAAGGCTAAGGCTAACAATCGCAGCCTATAATAGAGGCGTTACGTTTCTCTCCTCAATAATCAGTTCATTGATTTCGGCGGGCCGTAAAATGGTCGCAGTCGAGTGCGACTCGGAGTTTATTTGAGATAACACAGGCACTCTCTCCCCTTTTTAATCGGAGGAGAACATGAGAAACAGAATAATTAGATTTGGATTCGCCCTCTTAATTCTAGGTCTCATATCACTGCCCGCCTTCGCGCAGGGCCGCGGCAGAGGAAATGGACGCGGCCGTAATGTCGATGTCTTCAGCAACGGTCGCGAGGCGCGCATCGACCGGATTAACGGTCGCGGGCGCAATCAGGATTGGAAGTGCAGCGTCTTTGTGAATTGTCACGATGCGCGGGACGGGCGTTTGGACGGGCGCGGACCGCGTGTCAATGGTAACCGCATTTTTGTCGGCCGCGGTGATCGGGTTGGGTACCGAAGGTACAACACAAATGATTATTGGCAGCGTCGTCACCTGACTTACGGGACGCGCTATCACCGCGTGCCTCGGTTCAGATAGACCGCTTGCAATCACACTTCTCACGCCTGCGGAGAATCGAAACCTCGCCTCGATTCTCCGATATCGGGTTTGGCATTCCCGATATCGTGCGGGCGTCAACTCTCTCCTCACATCTTACTAAAAGAATTAACGAGCCCCCGGCTGGCACAAGAATTGTTGCCTATCGGTCGGCTTGCCCGACAGCTAATCAGAAACATCAAAGCTTCCCATCGAATACTGGAGGTTCTATGAAGATGCCGACAACCAGCCGGAACGCACCGGCGATCGTCTTTTTTGCACTACTCGTTATGCTTGGTTCTGCGATCGTTTCTTATTCACAAGGGCGCGGGAACGGCAAGGGAGGCGGGCCGAATATCGATAAGAAGTGCGCGAAATTCGTGAATTGCCACGACGCTCGCGACGGCCGTTGGGACGGTCGCGGCCCCGCGATCAATCAAGGCAACACCATTCCGATCTATCAGCCACCTTATCAGCCGCCCGTGGTCGCTTATCCGAATGGCCGAGTCCGAAATCCGAATCAGGATAATCAAGTTTATTATCCGCGATCGAGAAACCGCCGGGTTCGTGGGACCAGCGACGACGATAATGTCACTCGCACTGAGCACCGGGGCCGGAGACGAACGACATCAGACGATACCGAGACTCGGGACCGCCGCACGCGTCGCCGTGATCGCAGCAATGTAATCGATTGAGAGGTGCTTGCTTGACACTCCACAAACGCGTTCGTAAGATCAAAATCCGTACGCGGATGTGGCGGAACTGGCAGACGCGCAGGTCTCAGAAGCCTGTGATGGTGACATCGTGGAGGTTCAAGTCCTCTCATCCGCACCAGGAATCAAAAAGGCGAGTCAATTGACTCGCCTTTTTCGTTTCAGCAGCCCGACTGTAAAGGAGGGCAACGTGCAAGCTGAACTGTCGAGTATCGGAAGTGCTCTCCCTTACGGTCGGGCTTCTGACACTAGGACCGTTTCAATTTGCCGCCAATCATCACTCCAATCATCCCGATGATCGGCAGAGTGAAAGGGAGCCAACGTGGTTCTTCGGCCTTTTGCATAGCTTCAAACATCGGCACGTCATCGGCCGTCCTGACCGCGCCCGTCCGCGGCACCATCAAAGTTGGAATCGACAACACCAGGCCCAGTGCAAACACAACCACCGCGAGAGCAACTACAGCTTTCTTGCTCTTAGCGATCGCGGCGCAGATAAATCCGCCGGCAATGGAAATGACCAGGTTGAGTCCCAGTCCAATTCCGATCCATTCATTCGATGCTTCAAACGATCCTGGCTTAAAGGCGTGACGCGCGCCCAGCAACATGTACTCGGCGGTAAAGGCACCCGATATCAGA